>JANLRE010000186.1:0-2566 GCA_031368205.1 Fimbriiglobus sp.
CGAAGGCGGACCCAACTACACTGCGGTTTGGAAAACCGAGCCACGAGACGGTCTCATCCTTCGTGTTTGGTCGTTGCCACATCCCAGAACGAAGTGGGAAACGAGTGGCTACTTGTAAGATACCAGCCACGGGTGGAGCGCTTCGCGCAACCCGTGGGCAGTGACACCCAATTGTCACTCGCCCTGAAGGGGCGAAGCGATTCCTCTACCCCTTCAAGGCAGTAGTGGGAGTCTCGGATTCCACGGGTTGCGCAAAGCCTCCACCCGTGGCTACATCCCTTGACCCCTATCAGGGTCACCAAACCAGCAACGATTTCCACCAGTTCGCAAAAAACACCAGCGCAATCACGGCAAGACACGCCACAATGATCGCGGATTTATACCAACCCCCGTGCGATTCAACCGGGTCCATCGGCGACGGTACCGTCATCAGCCCGCGCAATACATTGGTGAACGTGGCCATGTTTCGCGGTCGGTCGCCGGGCTTTAACACCAAACCCCACATCACGGCATCCGAAACCGCAGCGCTGAGGTCTGGCTTCACCAGACGCGGTGACACAAGAAGATCGCGTTTGCGGCGATCGGCGGGACGGGGTGGAACCTGACCCGTCAAGGCGTGGTAAATCGTGGCGGCCAAGCCGTAAATATCCACCGCTTGCGATTGCGGTTGGCTACCGAGTTGCTCCGGTGCCATGTACCCTTCGGTGCCGATACGGGTCCGTGCTGGATTGGTCCGCACCGTTTTCGCAACGCCAAAATCGACCAGCACGACACGCCCGTCAGACGCAATCATAATGTTGCTCGGCTTCACATCGCGGTGCAGAATCCCCTTGGAATGGGAGTACGCCAGTGCGTCCCCGATCGAACCACCAATCCGAACCGCTTCCGGTTCCGTCAAGCCGTTCGGGAATGTGTTTAACAGGTCGTGTAGTGTCTTGCCGTCGATCAGCTCCATGACGATGTAAATCGTGTTGTTTTCGTCAAACAGCTCGTACACCCGCATGATGTTGGGGTGCTGCAAGCTCTTGACGGTCTGAAACTCGATGCGGGTTTGATACTCCAAAGCGCGCCAGTCGCGGGTCTTACGGACCGACTTGCGTTTCCAAAGGCCGAAGAACGATTTCCGGCTCCCATCAAGCGGAAACAGTTCCTTGATGGCCACGACCGCGCCGTTTCGGTGGATGGCGTGGTAAACAATGCTGAAGCCACCGCTGCCCAACGTCCCGACAATTTTGTACCGCCCGCCTTGGAGTTTGGTCCCCGGTTCGAGGGCTTGAAGTGTCGGCATGGGCAATACCGTGAAAGGAAAACACTGTGACGCGGTATTAGGTGGTTCGCTCACATCCGGTGAAGATTTACCTTAGCACGGTTTAGACTTTGCCGATCCTGGCGAACCGGCGACGTTAGTCGCCTGGGTAACAACCTACCTGCTGCAAGTGGCAAAGCGTTGGGGAATAACCTACCAATCGCTTGTAGCAGACCACCCAGGCGACGAACGTCGCCGGTTCGCCGGGAAGATCCCTACTGCTTGAGATACCGACCCCTTCATGAATCCTTCTCGTGATCTTCATTGTTGCCAAGTGTGTGATTCATAACATTCTCATGTCGGGCTGGAATGGATGGGTTTGATCTGGAGCTAGTAAAATGGTTCGTGTTCGCTTGTTAGGCATTCTGGTCATGGTCGCATTCGTCGGGCTTGTTGCCATCGGCTGTGGTGCGACGCGGACAAACGACCCAACCACCATCGAGACTGACACCGCGTTCACGTTGAATGGCGAAGGTGCTACGTTCGTCGAACCGATCATGAAAGTTTGGAGTAACGAATACAGCGAGAAGAGCAACGGCAAAGCAACGATCAACTATCAAGGCAAAGGGTCCGGCGCTGGTATCAGCCAGATGACCAAGAAGCTCGCCGACTTCGGTTGTTCCGACGCGCCGATGAACAAGAAGCAACTCGACGAAGCCAGCGCCAATGGCGGAGCCGTCGTTCACATCCCGTTAGTCATCGGGGCCGTGGTGCCGATGTACAACCTGCCCGCCGATGTTAGCAGTCCCGTCCACTTTACTGGTCCAGT
Source organism: Fimbriiglobus sp. (assembly GCA_031368205.1). Classification (GTDB taxonomy): domain Bacteria; phylum Planctomycetota; class Planctomycetia; order Gemmatales; family Gemmataceae; genus Fimbriiglobus. The sequence goes on from JANLRE010000186.1 coordinate 2,076, forward strand.
GCTTGCCGACATCTTCATGGGCAAGATCACGAAATGGAACGACGCCAAGCTGAAGCAACTCAACCCCGGTGTGAACCTACCCGACCTCGCCATTCAACCCGTCTATCGCGCGGATCCCAGCGGCACCTCGTTCATCTTCGCGGACTACCTCAGCAAGGTCAGCCCGGAATGCAAAAGAACCGTCGGCGTGAGCACGACACCGAACTGGCCAACAGGCGTGGGCATCAAGCAAAACAAAAGCGACGGCATGGCCGGCCACATTGGTCGGACTCTGGGTGCGATCGGTTACATCGAATTGACGTTTGCGCTCGGCGACAAGAAGGTGAAATACGGCACCGTATTGAACCGAAAGGGCAAACAGGTTCTCGCCGATCTTGACAGCATCACGTCCGCTGCCGCCGCATCTCTTGGCACGAAACAAACCACCGAACCCTACTCGCTTCACGACTTGACCTACAACCTGACCGATGCCAATGGCGACAACTCCTACC
>JANLRE010000846.1:0-2571 GCA_031368205.1 Fimbriiglobus sp.
GGCGCTGCTCGGCTTCGAGCCCCGCGTGCAGCTGGCGCAGGGGCTTTCGGGGGTCGTCAGATGCGCACAAACACCCGCTTCTGATACATCCACAACAGAATCAGCCACAACACTAGTAACACGCCTGACCCGAGCAACAGCGATTCGTATTCCGCACCCAACACTTGAAACGTTTCTTTGCCGACGTGACGCTTAAGGGCGGCGACGATGAACCCGATGAACAGCCATTCCATGCAATACGCCATGATCGAATTGGCACCGATTACCACGAACGGGAACGTCCATCGGCGGAATTGGCGAAAGTCGATGATGGCATACAGGGTGCCCATCGCCAGCAAGCACCAACCGCCACTGAACAACACCCAACTTGGGGTCCAGATTCGTTTCACCACCGGGCAGATGCCGAGTTGCCCGAGGGCATAGCCGACAATCAGCAAGGAAATTCCAGCAGTTAGCAGCATCCGCACTTTGACGATTGCGGGACGTTCGCTCTTCAACACGCCACCGGCGAGCAACCCAAGGACCATCGTGCCGAGGGTGGGAATAAAGCTGAGCGTGGAGTACCCACCGCCGTTAAACAGGAACGGCTTTTCGCGGGGGAACAAGTTCATCCACCACGTATCGAACGCCCAAGCTAGATTGGTGTTCTTGTTCCAGTGCGCGGCGAACCCGGTTGCATGGTTCGGCCAGTCCGGTTTCACCCCTGTGATGCTCCAATCGAAATCGGCAGCCGGCACCGGCCACAGCGCGAACGCCAACCAGTAGCCGATCAGAATTGTCACTACTGCAATGATCTGCACCCGCACCGTGCGTAATCCGAGCAGGAACAAGAACCCGTAGCCCAAGCCGATTTGCGAGAGCGTGTCTTCAAACGTGTAATTGGTTTGATTCTTGCCGATCGAACGGAGGAAAATCCCCAGTGCGATCAGCACGAAGCCACGCCAGAAAGCGTGGGCAGACATCCGGAGTTGCGATTGCCCCCGACTCAACCGTGCCGCAATCGAGAAGGGCAGCGACACCCCGACCAGGAACGAGAACGACGGCTGAATCATGTCGTGCAGCGAACAACCAACCCAGTCCACATGTGATTGGTGAAACGCCAGAAACGCCCAGAACTCGCTGTTGGGAATTGCCTTCGCCACTGCTGGCAACCGTAGCACTTCCGCTAGCATCAGAAGCATCACGATGCCACGGTACGTATCCAGTGAAGCGAGGCGTTGCGGCGGAGTATCGGACATGCGAGCCACCCGTGTTCGAGGAAGAATTGCGAACACTGTACCCGATCCGGCAAGACGTTACTTGTTCTTTTCAAACCCCGTGGTCATGGCAGGGACTTTGCCGGATTGCAGGCTCGTCAGGCGAACTTGTGCGGTCTCGGCGGGGCGGCTGCTCGGGGCGAGTCGGGTGACTTTTTCGTAGCAGGCGATGGCTTCTTTTGTCTGGCCCTTTTGCACCCAAGTTTCGGCAAGTGTCAGGTACAAGTTTGCGGTGCGTTCGTTGAGTTGTTCACAGGCGACCGTGAGGCGTTCCGGGTCGGTTTTGATGAGCGTGGCCAACGTACTTGCCGTGCGGCTTTCCGGCAGGTCCGCGAATTGGCCGGTCAGGTGTTCGCACTTGTCGAGGCAATCGGCAAACCGTTGGCGGCGAAAGTCCTCTTGGGCGCTGGCGAGTTGCTCTTGCGCCATCACCGTTCGCGGCTTGGCTGGCACTTCCAGTTTCGCAACTTCTTTAGGTATCAATCGGTAGAGGTGTTCCTTCATTTGGTCCGGTGGCACGAACCCGCCGAGGAACGACAGAATCGTGCCGTCCGGTGCGGCAATCACCGTGGTCGGGTACTTATGCACTTGCAACGCCTGAATGAACCCCGGCTCGAGGTTGCCGTTGACCCGAACCGCGATGACGTGTTGATTCACCAACCCCACAACGCTCGGGTCACGGAACGTGGTCGCATCCTGTTTGCGGCAGAAGATGCAATCGTCGGACGAAATCGACACCAGTAGCGGTAGCCCTTTTTGAACCGCTTCCTTCCGGGCGGCGTTGTAATCGGCACGCCACAGGATGACATCGTCCGCCGCGATCGACATTTGCGGGAACGGGACCAGCACCAGTAAACCAATAAACACAAGCCGGCGTACAGCCGGGGAGGACAGAATCATCATGCAAATCCTCGGTGCGAAATCAGGCCAGACATGAGCGACAACGAAAATCATCTGAACAGATTGTTCCCCGGAAATTGTGCGATATTAAGCTCAAGTTGTGCGAATGACTTGCTCGTGAAATGTGGTGCGTAGGTGCAACCCGCCAAACCGATTCAAACTCCGTTCGGGTCGCGCCGGTTACGCCCGAGGGTGTGCTTTAAGGTAACTTTGCTGGAGCCGAGCCGTCGTCACGTGGGTGTAAACTTGAGTCGTCGTCAGGCTCTTGTGGCCGAGTAATTCTTGCACCCCCCGGATGTCCGCGCCGGCGTCCAACAGGTGTGTGGCAAAGCTGTGACGTAGCGTGTGCGGTGTAGTGCGCGGGTCAAGCCCGGCGTGTTGCAAGTGCTTCGTCAACAACCGCCCGACGCTGCGT
>JANLRE010000875.1:0-5533 GCA_031368205.1 Fimbriiglobus sp.
CGGGCGTCCTAATGAAAGCCCCGCCCCGCGCCGTCGGAATCTCGCCCGCCGATGGCAGCTTGCTCTGGCAGGCCAAGATTCATTACACCACCGCCGGGGTCATCAACACCCCCGTCGTCCTGGGCAACGTTGTTTACGCGACCTGTGGGTACGGCGCCGGCTGCACGATTCTCCGCATCGACAAAACGGCGGCGGGGTTCCAAGCCGTGAACACCACGACCCAAGACACCCGCAAAGTGATGGCGACCTATCACGGCGGCATCGTGCCGTTTCGGGATCGCGTCTACGGCTTTTCGGAGACTTCGGGATGGGTGTGCCAGTCCATCCCGTCCGGCGAAAGTCGCTGGGAGGAACGACGAAAGGTCGCGGGCGGTTCGCACATCCGCGTCGGCGGGCGGTTGATAATCGTCACCACGGAAGGCACTGTCGCCATGACCGAACCGGACGACGACGGCTGGACACTTCACGGCGACTTCGTGCTGCCCGCAGTCTCGCCGTTACGAAAGACGAACCACCGAATTAAAGTTTGCACGCACCCCGTCGTCGCCAACGGCCGCCTGTACCTCCGCGACCAAGAACGCTTCTACTGCTACGACCTGCGAAGTGCCAAATAGTTTCAACCCGTGACCAATCTCGTTCGTCGAACTGCGCCTTAACGGGGTTGTAAGATCAACGACTGACAGGCCAGGGAGTTGGATGATTTCGGTCGTTCATCGACGGAGGAAGTCCGAATGGCGAAGCGGAAAGCACTGTCACTGGAGGGTTGGTTCGGCAACTGTGGCGGGTGTCGTCCGTCTCACGACCTGGGCGAATTGCAGCGCGGGATTCAGGCGGGAATGCTCAATGAACAGGATGAGTACGGAACGACGGCGCTCAGCCTGGCAGTTACGTCAGATTGGAAGGCGGGCGTGGAAGCACTCCTTCATGCCAAGGCCGACACGGAACTCCGCTACTTCCGGACGGGCGAAACGGCACTATACATGGCATTGCAACAGCGGAACGAGCCAATCGCCTCAATGTTGGTCGCGGGTGGGGCGAACCCCGACGCGGCGAACCATTGGGGGCTGACACCACGCTTGGCAGCGTCCTTCACAATCGGGTTTTCGACATTCTTTGACCCTGTTCCGCCACGTGCCGTGCAGTTGCCGGTCACGCGAATTCAGAATGCCGAACACCTCGCGGACCATTATCATCCACGGTTCAAGATTCCCGATCGTGAGGAACGAGACACGTTGCAGATAGGCCAAGCCGTTGATCTGTACGTGTACGGCCCGAAGGCCGAGACGAAGCAGGATACGGTCAAAGTTCGGATCACCGCCAGGAGCGGTCGGCGTCCGAAGGTGCAATACACGGCGACAGTGGAAACGCCGATCGAACGGACCCATCTCGCCGACGGAACAACAGTCGTGGCGTTCAGACCGGAAAATGTCGCATCCGTGTATGTGCCCCGACCCGGTAAAAAGTAGTGGCCTGATAACGGTCAACACAAAGATCCGAGGTCAGCACTTTTTCAAGCAAGTGTCACTTAAATGGCGACCCGTTGCGACGGCAAATCGAATCATCGGAATCACTCCGCTCGAACCAACACGTCGGGTACGCTGAAACTCTGGCCGTGAAGGGTGATGCGTTTGAACGGCCATTCGTCCGTGGGGGTCACGGTTGTTGGCTTCGGGTCGCTGACTAACAGCGTGTCGATGATCGTGGCGTTGCCCACCCGGACTTGCCAAACGACGGCTTGATCGCGGACGAACTTCTCATCGTGGCCCATGCGCCGGAGTTCTTCGGCCGGCACCCAGCCAGTTCCATAACCGGGTTGATAGGCGCGCCATTCGTGTTCGTGCGGGGTGTCCACCAGCAACCATTTGCCCGCTTCCATCGCGGTACCAATCGACTCCTCCGGCATTGTCATGCTCCGGTAGACTGTACTTAATCGGCAGGCTTTGTCATAATCGTGTCGAATATGATCGGGAACAATTTGAAAGCAAACTGTTCGTGACGCTGTGACATATTGTCCGTCACGAGTACCCGTCACTTGTAATACACAATGTTGTAAGATTGGTGCTGAGCCAAATCCCGATCGGCCGTACTTTCGGACTTGACCGTCACCACAGACACTCACACTTGCGACGTCAACCCCGTGGCGGTAAAGTCGGTGTGCGATTTGGCCTGCGACTTCTTGTTCGGTCTCACCAACTGTCATCGTCCGTGCCGTGGCTTCGACGGAATGAGCGACGATTTTCCCGAGCGAAAGATAGCGTTCCTGGTCGTACCGCGCGAGTGGACGAATCTCGGTGCGAAGTCGTTCGTTGATGAGTGGCATGTTCGGAAACGGCCGATCGGCGGCGACTTTCTTGTTCGCAACTAACTCCCCTAACAACGCCGCGCGGCCGCCGGTCCAGTGCCATTCTTTGAGTTGAAACCCGAGACGATCAATTTCTTCATCGAAGATCCGCTGGGTGTCAATGTTGCTACAAACGAACCACCGCTGCCGACCATTGGTATAGATCCCCGGTCGTTCGGTATCCGAAATTAACCCTCGGATGTTGATACCACCCGTAAACCAGGCGACGTGAGTTGGCATAAATAATACAACGCCCTCGCATTGCATTTCTTCAAGTATTTGCGCGATGAGTGCTTGCTTGGCGTCAATCCCGGCGCGCCGCCGTTGGACGGGATCGCTGTCGTCATCCGCCAGTGATAACGGCGTGAGATGCTCGCCAGCCAGAACATCATCCGTGTTCAGGATCGGGGGGTCGTCCGGATTGATACGAGCACCTCGAAATGGGTATAGTCCGTATCAGACATTGAACCACGGAATACACGGACCTCACGGAAGAAATCAGAAAACGAAAGCGAGCTTGTTTTCTGTTCAAAGACAATCCGGCAACAACCATCAAGTTCGTTGCTTGCTTTTTCCGTGTTTTCCGTGTTTTGCGTGGTGAACTATTCAGACTACTTACCGGCCTTCTCGAAGTACGCTTTCGACTCTTTGACGCCGGGCTTGATCGTCAGCGCACCGGGCTTCCAGTCGGCGGGGCAGACTTCGCCGTGCTTCTCGAAGTGTTGCAGGGCATCAAGGACGCGAATCGCCTCATCGACGCTTCGCCCTAGTGGCAGGTCGTTGATCGTAATGTGCCGGACGATGCCTTCTTTGTCGATGATGAACAACCCACGCAGTGCAACGCCACCGTCCAACAAGATGCCGTAGTCGTCGCTGATTTTCTTCGTCAGGTCGGCGACGAGCGGGTACTTCAACTCCCCTAACCCGCCCTTCGCACGCGGCATTTGAATCCACGCGAGGTGCGAGAACTCGCTGTCGATCGAAACGCCGATGACTTCGGCACCACGACTGTGGAAGTCCGCAATCCGGTCGCTGAACGCAATGATTTCGGTCGGGCAGACGAAGGTAAAGTCGAGCGGGTAGAAAAACAGCACGACGTACTTGCCACGGTAATCCGACAGGGAGAGCTGCTTGAACTCTTCGTTGACGACCGCCGTGGCCGAGAACCCCGGTGCTTTCTTCTGAACGTGAACCGCCATCGTGGTGAATCCTTAAGAGTGTGAATCGTGACTGCCCCAACAAGCAGTTCCAGGTACACCATCACTGTATGCTCACGCCGGGGCGGTTTCCAGCGAGTATGCGTTCGATCGCTCATTCCTCGCGAAGTTTCGTTTCGGCAACGGCTTCGGCAACGGCTTGCAACAGTTCACTGGTGTCCATCGGCTCGGCGATGGCTTGGAAGGGGTTTGCTTCAGTTGTTCCGATGGACACAATCGGGAACAGCGGTTGCCAGCGGCGTAATTCCGCCATCACGGTTGCCGCTTCCGTTCCGTAATCCACGACGCCCGCCGAAATGCCACACCGGAAGTCGGCTAACAATCGTGCGGCATGGAAGCGGTCATTGGCAGCAATGGCCCGGTAACCGGCAGCGTCCAACAAGATTCGGGTAAACTCCCGGTTGAGCGGATCCCGAACCACGACCAGAACCCGTTCGCCACAACCACGAAACAGCGCACACCCTGTTAGGGGATCAACGGCTTGTAAGAACGTCCGGAGTTGCTTGAGGACGATGTGCGGCTCGTGCTTGGACAGGGACTCCATCATGGCGGTCATGGCGGTGCGTGCCGCCGTCCATTCACTGGCTTGACGGGTCAGTTCTTGTTGCTTCCGCGTCTGAGTGACGTCGGAAAACAGACCCACGATCACATCCGTTTCGGACGCTAACTCCCACCGGGCTTCGATCTGTAAAGTGTCGCCCAACGCCGTCATGGTCTGGAGTTCGCCACACCATTCACCGTTCTTTCGGGTCGCATCACAAGCTTGTGCAAACAGGGCTTGCTCAGAGTGTGGCACGAAAATCAGCAGTGATTGCCCGATCGCGTCCGAGGCGGAAAACCGAAATAGTCGCTCGGCGGCCCGATTCCAACCTTGGATTTTGTCTCGCCGGTCGAACACAACGACCGCTTCCGGGACGTGGTCCAACCAAAGTGGCATGACCGCCGATTCGGTAGCAAACACGGTGGAACTCCTGAGCGGGCAGCAGGTAGGCATACGTGAAGGACCGCTCCGAAGGTGAGATGTGACAAAACCAATTCAGAAATCCGAAATAGCGTTCGTTTCATAGCGGTACGGCCTCCAAAATGAGAACGCCCCGTAACCGATCGGTACGGTAGCGGGGCGTTGAGTTCTTCAAAATATCAGCGGCTCAGGTTTTCGGGTGATCGGCGTTGCTGCCGGTGTGAACGGCGTCGGCCGTAATCATTGCGTTTCGCATTTGAGTCGTCAGATCACTGAGGTAACCCGGTGAGTGCGGAATCAGAATCGTGTTGGTTTTCGACGCCATGCCGACTTCCTTGAGGGTGTCGAAGTATTGCGTCATCAGGACGAGGTTCATCACGTCTTGGGCGGTCGAACCGGGGACGCCCGTGCGGAAGTCTTCGACGGACGCCCGTAGTCCTTCGACGATCGCTTTGCGTTGATCGGCGATACCCTTCCCTTGTAACGCTTTACTCTGGGCCTCCGCTTCCGCCGATTTGACCCGCAGGATTCGTTCCGCTTCACCTTTCTCGGTCGCCGCGACCCGCATCCGTTGGGCGGCGTTAATTTCGTTCATCGCTTCTTTCACCTTGGCATCGGGGTCGATGTCGGTGACAAGTGCTTTCACAATGCCGTAGCCGAAGTCGTCCATCACTTGGGCCAGTTCGTGCTTAACGGCGTCCGCGATTTCGTCTTTCTTTTCAAACAGGTCGTCGAGTTTGATGCGCGGAACTCGTGCCCGGACCACGTCGAAGACGAACGAGGTGATTTGGCTTTGCGGATCGACGAGTTTGTAAAACGCCTCGTAGGCTTTTTCCGGGACGACAAAATATTGCACGGAGACCATCATGTGAACGAAGACGTTGTCTTCGGTCTTGGTCTCGACTTTCACGTCGAGTTGCTGCACCCGCAAGTTGAGTCGCCCCGCAACCGCATCAATGAGCGGAACTTTGATATTGAGTCCCGGCGGTGCAATGCGGACGAACTTGCCGAAGC
>JANLRE010000926.1:0-1548 GCA_031368205.1 Fimbriiglobus sp.
AATGCACGGACCAGCTTGACGACTGGGCGAAGAACGTCCGCCCCGGTGTTGTTTATCGCCCCAACGCGGTGATTGCCGCCCTCGCCGATCGACCGGATGTCCGACACGCTTCGACACCCCGAATTGCGATCGACCAAATCCAAAAGGACTTTCGGGAGTTTCAAGCCAAGCACAAGCTCGATCAACTGCTGGTCGTCAACGTCGCCTCCACGGAACCGCCGTTTGAACTGGGTGATGAACACCAAACTCTTGCTTCGCTAGAGGCGGTGTTGGACCGAACGACGCCCGCCGCGCTCCCGACCAGTAGCCTGTACGCCTTTGCCGCAATGGATGCCGGGTTCCCGTACTTGAACGGCACGCCGTCGCGGGGCGCAACGTTGCCGGCGCTGGAAGAGCTAGCCCGCCTCCGCAAAGTACCGCACGCCGGGCAAGACCTGAAAACCGGCGAGACGATGTTGAAGTCCGTGCTGGCCCCGATGTTCGCCAAACGCAACTTGCGGGTACTCAGTTGGGTCGGCCACAACATCCTCGGCAACCGTGACGGGTTGGTGCTGAACGACCCGGAAAACAAAGCCTCGAAGCTCATCAGCAAAGACAAACTCGTCGCCGACCTGCTGGGTTACAAACCGCAAACGCACGTGTCGATCGAATACATCGAGTCGCTGGACGATTGGAAAACCGCCTGGGATCACATTCACTTTGAAGGCTTCCTCGGCACGAAAATGACCCTCCAATTCACGTGGCAAGGCTGCGATTCGATCCTCGCCGCCCCGCTCGTGATCGACCTGGCCCGGCTCTGCCTGCTGGCCCAACGACGCGGCGAATCCGGAATGGTGCGCGAACTCGCAGTGTTCTTCAAAACCCCGGCTGGCGTCGCGGAGCATGATTTGTTCAAGCAGTTTGATATGCTGGAACGCTACCTGCTCCCCAACCGTTAACGACGCCGTTTCAGGACTTCTCTCCATGCAACTCGCCTTCAGTACGAACGCTTACCTCAACCACTCGTTCGCCGAGACCGCACGCCGATTGGCCAAGATCGGGTATCGCGGCATCGAAATCATGGCCGACGTGCCGCACGCTTGGCCGGCGTACCTGTTGCCCGAACAGAAGCAGGCCATCCGCGAGGCGTTGGCGACCAATAACTTGGCCATCTCGAACGTGAATGCGTTCATGATGCACGCGGTCAACGATCCCCGGCAAAAGTATTGGCACCCGTCATGGATCGAGCCGGATGCGAATTATCGCCAAATCCGCATCGACCACACCAAGCGTTGCCTGACGCTGGCGAAAGAACTCGGCGCCCCGTGCGTGACAACGGAACCGGGCGGTCCCTTAGAAGGCCGGACGTGGGCGGACTGTCTCAAGCTGTTCGTGGAAATGTTGAAGCCGGTCGTCGAACACGCAGAGAAGGAAGGGGTGCCGCTGCTGATCGAACCGGAGCCGGACCTGCTCATCGAAACGGCGGACCAGTACCTCGAATTCACGCGGCACATCCAATCGCCGATGCTCGGGCTGAACTTCGACATCGGGCACTTCTACTGCGTGAAA
>JANLRE010000932.1:0-2531 GCA_031368205.1 Fimbriiglobus sp.
GGCTGTATAACCCAGGATGGCACTTGGTCTTGGTCACGGACCAAGTGCCGTCGTCGCAATCGACTTCCGACGAACGGCAGGAGAACTTTTCTCGTGGTGGCACCCAAGTACTTAACGGTCAAAGAAGCGGCTCTCGACGCTCAGGTTTGCGTCACCATCATCTACGCCTGGGTCTCGGCGGGAATCCTTCCGGCCTACCGAATGGGTTCCCCTGGGCGCCGGGGGAAGATCCTGATCGCGCCGGAGGACTTACGGGCCACGAAAGAATCCTTCAAAACCGCAACACCCGTTACCAAAATGACTGTCGCTCGAAAAACAGTCACTCGAAGTTCAGCTACTGAACCGCCGGCCCTCAAGCACCTGACGCTCGATTGAGGGCGTCCCGCAGGTGGTCCGCGTCGTCGCCGACGTGCTGGTAGACCTTCATGACCATCGTCGCGTCGCGGTGCCCCATCAAAGCCGCGACCGTCGCCGGGCCTTCGTTCGCCTTCAGCAAGCGTGTCGCAAAGCCGTGCCGGAACAGGTAAGCGCTCGCGTGGAAGCCGACCTTCGCACAGAGCCGCTGAAATAAATTGTTGAAGGCGAAACTGGTCCAAGGCTTTCCCCGCACGTTCAACAACAAAGCGCCGTCCGGTCGCACCGCAACCAGTCGCGCCACCACTTCCATTGCCACTGGGGTCAACAGCACGACCCGGTTATGCTTACGTCCCTTCGCCTCTTCGAGCGGGATGAAAATCCTCTGCCGGTCGAGTTCGACGTGCCGGGCTTCGAGGGTGCGGAGTTCTTGGGGCCGCATCCCGGTTTCCCAGAGCATCACCAGCACGTCGCGGGCTTGCGACTTCTTGGCGACCGCGAGCAACAGTTGGAACTGTTCGGGCGTGACGGCCTTGCGATTCCGTGCGGCTTCGGGGCGTTTGACCTTTTGCACGGGCGAATGGTCAACGAGCTTGGCTTCGACCGCCCACGCGAACGCGCACTTCACGGACCCGATGGCGTTGCGGCGGTAGGTCGGCCCCCACACGTAACGACCGTCCCTCTTCGCGCTGGCCCAATCTTCGAGCCGCTCGGCGGTCAGTTGTGCGACGGTGAGCGACTTGCGGTCCGACAGGGACTTCAGGAACCTCTGACAATGACCGAGGTGACCTTGATACGTCAGCTTCGAGCGGTGCTTCTGGCACCACTCCAAATAGGCGTCCAGCACCGAGGACACTAAGGGTGATTGTCCCGGATGAGCAAGCGGTGGCGGGGCGTCCCGTTCGTGCATGACCCGACGGTATTCGACCCACGCTTGGGCTTCATCGGGGCCTAAGTTCACCTGTTTTTTGCCGAGTTGAACGTACCACCGGCGGCGGTCGTCGCGGTAGAAAGGCTGTGGAAACTTGGACATGGAGTTGGTCCTCGGAGGGCCGCCCGGCTCACAACTCTGTCAGTGACAGACTTGGACGGCGACCATTGTATCCGAAAACCCTACGATTTGTAGTACACCCGACTGGAGTCGAACCAGTAACCTTCGGTTCCGTAGACCCACGGACAATTCACGTAACCTCTTATATTGGTAACACTTCCGACGACAATACTGCGAACCTTCCCCTGAACCTTCCCCCGGACCTGGAAAAAATCGTCGCCGCGTGGCCGACGCTCTCAGAACCGATTAAAGCCGCGATTCAAGCGATCGTTGCAAGTGTGACGGGTCATTCCTGAACAAAATGTTGTGACCCCAGGCAGTGGGAATGATCTCCCATATCTCCCGCATCCCCCGTTTGGTGGGTTACTAATCACAGAGGCGGTGGATTCACGCACACTGCGCCAGATGTCTTCCTACAATCACAAGTACGTTTAGCGTTGTTGTCGAGTCGTTGCCGTGGCTGCTTATGAAACCCGAACAAAAGGCCCGTGTCAGTATTGATCGAATGCTTGATCAGTCTGGGTGGGTGGTGCAAGAGTTTGAAGACGTGGACCTGGATGCCGCGTTTGGCGTTGCGGTCTGTTCGTTTCGCATGTCGATTGAGGAAGCCGATTACCTGCTCTACGTCGATGGGAAAGCCATCGGCGTCGTCGAAGCGAAGAAGCTCGGGGCCACGCTGATCGGCGTGGAAACGCAATCGGAAAAGTACACGGTCGGGTTGCCGAAGGGGTTGCCGGCGTACCGGAAGCCGTTGCCGTTCAGTTACGAATCGACCGGCGAACAAACGCGGTTCACGAACCACGTGGACCCGAACCCGCGCAGCCGGGACGTGTTCGCGTTCCACCGCCCGGAAGAACTGCTTCGGCTTGTGAACCTCGACAAGCAACTTCGCCAACGTCTTCGAGAGATGCCGGATGTCAACACCGATGGCATGTGGGCGGTCCAGATTGACACCGTGCAGCGGCTCGAACTTAAGCTGGCGGACAATTACCCGCGGTCACTCATTCGCATGGCGACGGGAAGCGGAAAGACTTTCACCGCCGTCTCGTTCTTGTACCGGCTCATCAAGTTCGCCGGGGCGCGGCGGGTGCTGTTTTTGGTGGACCGCAACAATCTGGGCAAGCAG
>JANLRE010000210.1:0-3672 GCA_031368205.1 Fimbriiglobus sp.
CGCGAAGCGGGCTTTCGCGTCACGGTCCGCTCCGGGTTCCTCGTCATCGCGTCCGGCACGGGCGGCTTTTGAATAGCGATCGACCAGGTCGAGCAAACCTTTCCCGTTGCTCACGCCGGTGTAGAACCGGACGAGTTGGGCGAAGAACTTCGGGTCCGCGGTACTGTCCGCAATCTCCCGGAACAGTCGTGCGGCCACGGCAGGATTGTCGATCGCCAGTTCGCTGGCCAACACCCACCGAATGGCCTCGTTCTTGGGGTTCTGCTGGGCCTGCCGTTCCAACGTTGCGGAAATTTGATCGGCTCGTTTTAGGCGGCGCAACAGTTCGGCTTGCCGTTCATACGGTGCGGCCCCACTGGGTTTGAGCGTGAGAAACTGTTCGAGTTGAGCGTAGGCTAGCTCGTTGTCACCCTGTTCGAGCAACACGCCGGACAAATTCCACGACATCCGCTTGGCGCCGATCGGATCGTTAACGGCATGAAATAGCACGGCGGCGTTGCGGAAGGTGGTCATCGCTGCCGCGAACTTCTTTTGTCCGACCAGAGCTTGCCCCAACTTCTCCTGTAACACCGCCTGTTCGCGGTTCAATTCGACTTCATCCGAGAACAGTGGCGAACTCAGCAGCGCATTGCGAGACTCCGTGAGAATCGCCAGACTCGTCCGCACCGCCGTTTCGAGATTCGGCCAATCCTTTGCGGTGTCACACACGCGGGCCAGGTCGCGCAAAATTCCGAACCGCTTCGCCGGGAGTTTGGCCACGGTCGGGCTATCGGCGGCTTGCTTCAGGGCCGCAATGGCGTCGGGGAATTTTTTGCCGTCGAAGAGAATCTGCCCGAGGAGCTGCGCCGTCTCGTAGTCGTTTTTGTCGAGTTCGAGAACTTTCTTCGCCGTGCGAATGGCGGCGGGGTAGCGGCCCAAATCGGCGTAGGATTTCACCAGCGACTTCAGCGGCACCGGCGAAGCGGGATCCGCCTTCGCCGCCGCTTCAAACTGCTTGAGCGCCTGAACCGGCAACTCCCGCCGCGTCTGCATCAACCCCAGCCCGTACCGCGTCAAGGCTTCCCGGCGCGCCGATTCTTCCACCGTCAATGGCGTTGCGGGAACCCGCTCCGGTGGTTGCAGCAAGACAAAAAGTAAGACCCAAACCATTCCCACGCCTCCCCCAAAAACCAAAACCCAACCCGCGCGGATTCTACGCCGATGGGTCGAGGGGGGGAACGCCAATCGAGGGAAATTGGCCGAACCGAGCCACGACGGTAACGGAGTGGCTCAGGTGGCGGATGGTCTCCCGAAGAATTGGTCCCAGTCGATCACCTCACGCCCGGCCACAAACTGCATCGCCCGGAGTTCTCCAGAATCGAGGTCGTAAAACCGCCACTCGCCTTCTTGTTGACCAGAAACATAGTTACCCTCTAACGACACGCGCCCGCTGGACCAGAAGTCGCGGTACGGGCCATGAGCAACTCCTCGCTCGTATGTGATCTCGATAAGCACTGACCCGTCATCGCGGTAGACTACGCAACGACCGTGTGGAACCCAACCGTTGGCGTCCGGCTCGTTCCACTTCGGAAGGTCATTTGATTCGTTAAGTAGATGCGTGATGTCTGTTGGCAATCCGTCACTCATCATTTCAACCCATATGGCTTAACGTCTTGATGCCGGGCGATCAGGGCACGAACCTCGTCTGCCAACTCATCGGGAACGGCAATCATTGTTATTCCCTCTGCGTCTAACGCCGACTCAATCTCGTCAGCCTGTTGGTCTTCAGTTTGCGTTTCATAATGAGTCAAAACATCTCGCACACGAGACACATCCCAACCCGACGGGAATTTCTGCGACATACTCATGGCCCACTACTTCAACAGGTCGATGAATTGCTTTTGCGATAATAACATACGTAACTCGCAGGACCAACTTGAAGGGGTCTGGCAGAACATTCTGGCAGGTTTACGTGATGGGTTTTGTAGGTCGTGGTCGAGGGTGTGCGAGGCCCGACATCAGAGAGCGAAGGGAACGGGATCAGCCGTTCGTTCAGTGGCAGCCTCATGTCGGGCCTCGTCGCCAAGCCTCCTCGACCACGACCTACAAGTCGCCAGAAAAATTTGCCGCCCAATGTCACGGATCGAATTTGTACAGCGGGTGGATGGGTTTCGTCAGTTCGTGGATCATGTAGCGGCCGTGGCCCATGCCGCTGCGGAAGATGACGGGTTGGTCGTAGGGGAAGTAGTTGCGGTAGCTGGCGGGCATCTTGGGGGGAAGGTGGTCCGGGCCGAATTGGTTGCGCTCGTCGCAAAAAACGCCTTCGAGATCGCTGACGACGTACCGGGCGTGGGTCGCGGCCTGAAGTTCCGCCCACATGCGCGCTTCTTGGGCGGGGCCAATTTGAATCATGTTAGTGACGTGTTGGAAGCGATACGCCGGGGGGAAGTGGGCCAGCGCATAAACCACGTGCGGGCTGTCGTGCCAACAGATGACATCGTCCGTGGCACCGCGACGCTCCAGGTCCTGAACGATTTCGTAGATTTCCGGCCAGTTCGTTGCAGGAGCGAAATTGTGAACCAGAGCCAGGTTCATTCGCCGTCGAAAGTAAGACTCGTGGGATAATTTCTTCCGCCAACAGGCCGGCCATTGCTTCACGCGAGTCAGGTCTAAGCCGGGGTGCTGAATAACCCAAGCCAGCGGTTGGTCCGCCTGCATGAGTGCCGGGTGCGGATTTTGCGCGGGGGCCAGCCCCGTGCCGACGATCACGCTGGTGATTGTCAGCCAAGTCGCCATCAGCGAGCCGGGTGCCCAGCGATGGGTACTCAACAGTGCCAGCAGAAAGAAGACTTCGGAGACGTGGGCGTAGTGCAAATCCTTTTGCAACGCCAGTGCTTGCCCGGACCACCCGAGGTAGAGCGCAGCCAGGATCAACCGCCCGAATCGCACCGACTGCGAATCGTCCCGTTGCCACAGCCATGCCGGTAACTTCTGGCCGACGAACCCCGAGCGTGTGAGGCCATCCACCAGACAACCCAGCGCCAACGGCACACTGGCGAGTTGCAGATAGCCCCACGGCGGGAAGTAGTCGAGTTGCACCATCAATCGCTTCGTGAATTCCATCTGGATGTTTTGGAAGTAGCCGGGGTTCCAGAACGTGAACACCTCCACGAACGGTTCCCACGTCCCGCTTGCGATCAAGTATGCCACGCCCATCAACCCGATGGCCCCACCGCCCAACAGGTTGCCGGTGAAATCCGTTGCCACGCCACGCCAGCCTTGCTGTGCCTTCAGACGGGGCAATGTGCTAAACCAGACGCACGCTGCGGGCACAACAACGTGTGGTTTGATCCACACCGCGAGACCCCACAGCACGCCTTGGAGTACGGCGGATCGGAACGAGATGGCACCAACGGTTTGGAATTGTCGCCAGCGCAGGACGACCGCCCCGAGAGCGGGGAGCATCATCCACACGTCGCGTTGGGCGTGGTTAAACTCGGAGGTGAACGGGTAGAAAATCGCCACGCCTGCGATCATCCACGCCCGGCTGGACCGGGTCGCGCCACCGTAAGCCGCCAACCGATCTAGCAACACGACGATGCCGGTGACGATGAGCAAATCCACGCACCGAGCCGCCTCGGTACTCCACCCGAAGGTGGCACGAATTGCCGTGAGAATCCACACGAAGCCGGG
>JANLRE010000983.1:0-11662 GCA_031368205.1 Fimbriiglobus sp.
AATGCCGCCGCCCGTGTTGTTCGAGACGGTGGAGTTGGTGATGGTTAGCATGCCCAAACTGACGATGCCCAGCCCGGTGGTATTGTTCGTGACGATGCAGCGGTCGATGGTCAGCACGCTATCCGGGGGCCCAAGGCCATCGCCGAAAATGGTGGCAGCACCTGCCGCACTTGGATCGGAGATGGTCAGGCCGGAGATGCTCGCGGTCGTTCCGCCGCTGACAAAAAAGATCCCGGCGCTGCCGGTCGTGCGTGTCACCGTCAGATTCGCCGCGCCGGGGCCGACGATCATGACACGGTGATTCGTGGTACGGTGGTTTAAATTCGGCAATGCGGTTGCCAGTGAAATGGTCCCTGTGACGGAGAACATGATCGTGTCGGCTACGGCGTCGGGGTTCTCGCCAACTTGCGCCCGCTCGGCGGGTGTGAGCTCGTTCTCGGTCAAACCCTCGGTGTCGAGGAGAATCGCTTCGCGGAGCGTCAGGACGTTGTCGCGCACGTTGGAGTCCAGGAGGCTATCGACCGTAAACACGAACGGGGCCTGGGCCTCGAAGGCGCCGATATCCACTGTGGTGCCGGAGACCCGATGCTGCCCGCGTTGGTCCGTGCTCAGGCCCGCAGCAGCCGCCAAGGCGTTGCTGCCGCTGTTGAGCGCGGGACTGCCGGCTAGGAGGCGGACAGTCGCGGTCGGGCCGCCGTTGTTGGCCAATGCTCCCAATCCGGGGTTGGCCACGCCGACCTGATTGCTGTTGACGCCATCGGTCAGGCCGCCGCTGCCGCCGGTGCCAATCAGGTTGAACGAGCTGGCTGGGTCCAACGGCCCGAAAAGATCGTCGGGTGTGCTGCCGTGGATGTTGCCGGCAACGATGGTGTTCTGCAGGGTGACGACCCCTGGGTTTTGCTCCAAGCGAATGCCAGCTCCGCTCAGAGTCCCGCTATTGCCAGTAATGGTTGTGTTGGTGAGCGTCGCGGGACCGCCGTCCTTGCCCTCGATAAACCCAGGACCACCAGTATTGCCCACGATTGTGCAGTTACTTGCGGTCAGATTGATCGTGTTTATGATGCCACCTACCGAGTTACCGGAGATGGTACTGCCCTGGATCGTCATCATGCCGCTGTTGTCGATGCCATTGGTCGAGTTGTCGGAGACAATACAATCGCGGATCGTCATCGAGCCGTTGTTGTCGATGGCGGCAAATAATGCGGACGAGTTTCCTCGGATGTTGCAGTTGCTCACGGTCAGTGTGCCGTTGTTGTTGATTCCTATGTTGCCGGAGCCTGTGATTGTTAACCCCGAGATGGAGGACGTAATTCCGAGTTCGAAATTAAACATTTTGAACGCATTGGCCCCGCTGACGGACAGGCTGAGTGCACCGGGGCCGACGATATCCAAGGACTGGGTTATAATCGGCAACGCGCTAGTTAACGTGATCAAACCAGTGACGCTGAAGTTGATGGTGTCCGTTTTTGTAGCTGCGTTGGCAGCGATGATCGCTTCGCGCAGGCTCGTCTTGCCGTCGTTGGGATCAACGACATCCGTGAGGATGTCAACGGTGGACGGTACGTCTCGGGCTTCGAGCGAAACGAGTTGAAGGCGCACGCGGTTCATGGTCAAGCTCCAATACTCGGGGGAGGAAAGTCATCGGGGCAAGTCAAACAACGTGCAGGCACAAGCTGTGATGGCGGATGGCTCTCTGTCAAGTAGTGACACTGTAGCCGTCAAGCGATGGAGTTCGCAGCGAATTCCGGATTGATTCCGAAAATTGTGCCATCAAAGGAACTCCTGGTTCCTTGTGGTTTCTAGCAATTGTGTGAAGTCGGCTCGCCTGAATTGCACACCGTTTGGCAGTCGATTGTCTGGCGATTGGCCTAGCCATTCTGCAGGAAGCCGACCGTGAATAATTGCGTCTAAAGTGGGGTCATCATGCGTGCCATTTCAGCAGTTCTGCTGATCGCCGTAGCCGGCTTCGGGGTTCGCTGCCGAACCGATGCGAGTCACCGTTGTGGGCATCGACGGGGCGAAGTTCCTCATCAACGGCCAGCCGACGTACAAGGGCCGAACCTGGAACGGTCGGTCGATCAAAGGGCTGCTCTTCAAACTCCTCAGCCAGATCACGGGCGAGCAGCCGTAACGCCTGCCGAGAAGGGGGTGGTGGTGGAGTCGAATCTCCTTGGTTTTCGGTCCTGAAAGGGTCGCTCGACCAGCCCAGGGCGATGCCCTGGGTGCCAGTTTCCCAGGGCATTGACCTGGGCTGACAGAACGTCCCTTTCAGGGCCGAAAACTAAGCAAAATCACTTGCCAGAAAAATTTGCTAAGCCCCTGCTGCCCGGGTGAGCGTCACATTTGTTGGTGGAAGTTTGTCTATTGATCTTCGATTTCTACCCCAACGGGGTTGTTCCATTAGCCCAGGGTTGCGGACCGAAGGTCCGTTACCCTGGGAACCCGCACCCATTACCAACAGACTTCTTGGGTGTCGAAGCCTCTTGGGTGTGGAAGCCTCCCAGGGTAATCGTCGCAAAGCCTCCTCAAACCCTGGGCTAATGGAACAACCCCGTTGGGGTTGAAAACCCAATCTGCTAACACGGTGTACAAATTTCCCACCAACTTCCGTGACGCCCACCCCTGCTGCCCTTACCAAAAACTAAACACTGGCGAGTGGGCGGTTTTGCCGCTAATATCTTTCTTCATCGCTTGCAATTGCGATACCCGCCTTCTGTCGGCTCGCCGACGCCTGTTTCCGAATCTATTGAGGACTACTCATGGTGCGCTACTCTCTTGCCGTGCTCTCGCTCGGCATCATGCTGTTCGGTGTGACGATTGGCCGTGCTGCCGATCCAAAACCCCCGGCTGGCTTTAAGGCGATATTCAACGGCAAAGACCTGAGCGGCTGGCACGGTTGGGCCATCCATGAAGAAGGGGCCGGGCCTTTCGACATGAGCAAGCTTTCGGCAGAAGACAAACACGCGAAAAACGCCAAGTGGACCGAGGACGCCAAGAAACACTGGACGGTGCAAAACGGCGAACTCGTCAACGATGGCAACGGGGCCTACCTCGCTACGGACGAAGAACTCGGCGATGTGGAATTCTTGATCGACTACAAAACGGTCGCCAAGGCCGATAGCGGGATTTACCTCCGCGCCACGCCGCAAGTCCAAATCTGGGACTACACCGACAAAGCGAAGTTCAACATCGGCGGGGATAAGGGCAGCGGCGGGTTGTGGAACAACAGCGCTGGAGCACCTGGGAAAGACCCGCTCGTGCTCGCGGATAAACCGTTCGGCGAATGGAACAGCTTCCGCATCCTTCAAGTTGGTGAAATGACCACGGTGTACTTGAACGGCAAACTCGTCGTCGATCACGCCCGGCTCGAAAACTTCTGGAACCGCAAGTTGCCGCTTGCTCAGAAGGCATCGGTGCTGTTGCAAACCCACGGCGGCGAAATCCGCTGGCGGAATATCTACGTTCGCCCGATTCCAGTCGCTGAAGCCAATGCGATGCTGGCGAAGAAAGCCGGCGACGGCTTCAAGTCGGTCTTCGACGGCAAGACACTCGATGGCTGGGCCGGCGCTGTGAATGATTACGAAGTGAAAGACGGCGTGATCGTGTGTAAGCCCAAAAAGGGTGGCAATCTGTACACGAAAGAAGTGTTCAGCGATTTCGTTGCGCAGGTCGAGTACAAGCTCCCACCCGGCGGCAACAACGGCTTGGCAATTCGTTACCCCGGCAACGGTGATCCCTCCATCACCGGGATGTGTGAAGTTCAAATCCTTGATGACACGGCCAAGCAATACGACAAAATCGACCCAAGGCAGTCCAACGGCTCGGTCTATGGGGCGATCCCCGCAGCACGTGGTTATCTACGCCCCACCGGGGAATGGAACTTCATGCAGGTGACCGTAAAGGGTCCGAAAATCATGGTGGAACTCAACGGCACCCGCATCACGGACGGGGACATCAGTCAGGTGAAATCGTTCATGCGTGACCCGAAAACACCGCACGTTGGCAAGGACAACACCGAAGGCCACTTCGGTTTCGCCGGACACAACGACCCCGTTGAATTCCGTGCGGTGAAGATTAAATCGTTGAAGTAACTACGCCGTTGAAGCATGAGTGCGATCACCGCACTCATGCTTTTGCTCCCGCCAATTCCACTTTCTAATTTACGAGACTCAACCCATGACCACGTCCCGCATCACCCGCCGGTCTGCGCTGAAAGTTGCCGCCGCCGGTTTGACGGTTCCGTTCGTTTACCGCCTCCATTCCGCGACAGCGGCGCCAAGCGAAACGCTACTCCATGCGGCCATCGGCGCCGGTGGCATGGGAGCATCGGACATCGGTTCACTGACCAAGAGCAAGCACTTGAAACTCGTAGCCATCGCGGACGTGGATGCCAAGTCGATTGCGGCCATGAAACAGAAGTTTCCGGACGTGAAGGTGTATGCCGACTGGCGCGAACTGCTTGATAAAGAAAAGCAGATCGACTCCGTCAGCGTTTCAACCCCCGACCACATGCACGCCTGCCCCACGATGCGGGCGATTCGCATGGGCAAGCACGTCTACACGCAGAAGCCGTTAACGCAGACGATTTACGAAACCCGCAAGCTAACCGAAGCGGCAGGCGAAAAGAAAATCGTCTCGCAAATGGGGATTCAGATTCACTCGCACCCGGTGCATCGCACCGTGGTCGCCACGATCCAAGCCGGCGCGATCGGGAGGGTCAAGGAAGTCCACTCGTGGAGTGGTAAAATGTGGGGCGATCTGGCGGTGAAGCCGGACCGCCACGACCCGGTTCCGGAGAACCTCAACTGGGATCTGTGGCTCGGCGTCGCGGCGGACCGACCGTTCATTGGTGGTGGCTATTACCACCCCGGTAATTGGCGCAAGCGGCTCGACTTCGGCACCGGCACGTTCGGGGACATGGGATGCCACATTCTCGACCCGGTGTTCGGTTCGCTCGGGGTGAAGGATTTGAAGTCGGTGCAATCCGAAGGCAACGCGCCAAACGCGACTAACTGGGGGTTACATGCCCAAGTGAAGTACACCTTCCCCGGCAGCGCGTTCACGACCGAGACCGTCACCGTGACGTGGTACGACGGCAACCGCCGCCCCCCGGACGAGATCACGAAGTTAATCGCGCCGCACAAAGTATCCGATCAAGGGTCGATCTACATCGGCGAAAAGGGCGTGATGTATTCCCCCTACATTGGGACGCCGATCTTGTTGCCGGAAGACCAGTTCAAGTCTTACAAACTCCCCGAACCCGGCGGCGCCGATCACTACTTGCAATGGGTCGATGCTGCCCGTGGCGTCGGAAAAGCCTCCGCACCCTTCGACTACGCCGGGCCGCTTACGGAGATGGTGCTGTTAGGCTGCCTCTCAACCCGCTTCCCGAAAACGAAGCTGGAGTGGGATCCGATCAAACTGAAAGTGACCAACGTCGAAGAAGCCAACAAGTTCGTCCGTCGCATCAACCGCAAGGGATGGGACGAGGAAGGGTTCTAATCGTGGGGGTCAGCCCCGAAGTGTATTGGCTTTCAGGCTGAAAGCCTGGGAGAACATAGCCCAGGGCGAGCCGCTGCGGCGACGCCCTGGGTACACGAGCAAAAAGCACATTCAGTCTGAAGGACTGAGAGCCATCGCGTCACGCTCGCAGTCCTTCAGACTGCTGAGGGTAGCGTCGTTTAAACCCGGGCGTCGCCGCCGCGGCTCGCCCGGGGCGGAGTGGTCCCAGGCCAGTGGGCGGAAAGCGGGGGGACTGTGTTCAAACGGTCCACCAACACATGTGTCGCCCACCCGTTCTACGGCATTTCTGATTTCAACTTGGTTCTATATTGCTTGCGGAACTTGGCGACTTTTGGGGCAACGACGAACGCGCAATACGGCTGATAGCCGTTGCCGCGATAGTAACCTTGGTGGTATTGCTCGGCGGGGTAGAAGTTTGTGAGCGCGGTCACTTCGGTGACGATCGGGTCGGGGAAATATTGTGCCGTGGTCCACTCTTGGATTACGGCTTCGGCAACCGCTTTTTGCTCATCACTGTGGTAATAAATGGCGGAGCGGTATTGCGGGCCGGAGTCGTTGCCTTGCCGGTTCAACGTCGTGGGGTCGTGGGTGGCGAGGAAGATTTCGACCAGTTCGCGGTAGCGGATGATGCTCGGATCGAACGTGATTTGCACGATTTCAGCGTGGCCGGTCGTCTTGGCGCACACTTGCTCGTAGGTGGGGTTCACGACGTGCCCACCGGCGTACCCGGAGACCACCGATTCGACGCCTTGTAGTTGCTCGAAGACCGCCTCGGTACACCAGAAGCAACCGCCACCGAAGGTGGCAACGTCTTGCGTCTCGGCGTGCGGATCGCTCATGAACTACTCCCGGTTGGAATTAGGGTCTGCAGAAAACTGGCCACGGCACGGTTGAACAGGTCGGGCGTTTCGAGGTTGCTCAAGTGTCCCGACAACGGCAGTTCGATCAGAGTGGTATTCGGAATGGCGCTGGCTAACTTCTTCGCAACGTCGGGCGGCGTGAGGAGGTCTTCATCGCCGACGATCACAAGGGTTGGCACGCGGATGGCGGCCAGGGAGGGTGTGGCGTCCGGGCGGTCCCGTAAGGCCGTTAACGCGGCAAGTACGCCGTCCACGGATTGTTCCGCGCCCACCCGACGGACTTCGGCTACGACGGCGGGGCGTTCTTGGTGGGTGGTGGTCCCCAAGATTTTCGGGAGCATCTGCTCCGTCAGCACGGCCACGCCGACTTCCTGAACCAACGCCATCGACTTCGTGCGGCCTTCTTTCGCTTCGGCGGAATCACCCTCGGCTTTCGTGTCGGCCAAAATCAAGCCGCGAAGTTTCGCCGGGTGTCGCCGGGCGAATGCCAGGGCGACGTAACCACCCATCGACAACCCGCCTAGCACGATTGGTTCCGTGATCCCGATCCCGACCAAAAAATCCGCAATCGCGTCTGCCATTCCATCGACCCGCCAGCCGTTAGCCGGTAGGGATGATCCCCCGAAGCCGTACAGGTCGGGCGTAATAACCCGGTGGCGTTTTGTCAGTTCCTCGACTTGCATCGTCCACATTTCGCGCGTCTGGGGGAACGCATGGAGCAAAACGACCG
The DNA here is from genome assembly GCA_031368205.1 of Fimbriiglobus sp. GTDB lineage: Bacteria > Planctomycetota > Planctomycetia > Gemmatales > Gemmataceae > Fimbriiglobus. The sequence goes on from JANLRE010000983.1 coordinate 7,114, forward strand.
GCGTGCCGGCGCCGGAATCGTCGTAGGTGATCCGATCCGATTGGTTTGCGGCCGTCCAGTTTTTCATGGTTCGTTCCGGGGTATTTCCCGTAAGCTTTTAGAAGATCACCAGTAACTCGTTATAGCCCACCGCACTCCATGCTACTCATGAAGACATCCTTGAACATGACTCGGATACTACCTGCAAATCCAGCGCCACGATACGGAGTGGCCACACTTTTCATGGGCTTGCTACTAGTAGCAGGGTGCGTTCGGCCCCAACCGACGATCGTACCCACGAAACCCCCGGAAGTGATCGTAGACAAACCCGGCGTGGAAATGGTCACGGACTTTGAAGATTTCACAGGTCGAACCGATGCGGTTGCCAGTGTCGAACTCCGCTCCAGGGTGACCGGGTACCTGAACTCGCCGGTCCATTTCAAGGACGGTGCCGATGTGACCGAAGGCACCTTGCTGTTTCAGATTGACCCCAAGCCGTACCAAGCCGAAGTGGACCGCACGGAAGCCTCCGTGCGGTTAGCCGAAGCCCACTTTTCCCGGATCAAAAAAGACTACGACCGGACCCTTTCGTTGAAGGGCAGTAAGGCCATCAGCGACGAAGAACTCGACAAGAGTGCCGGCGACAAAGCGGAGGCGGACGCGAGTGTCGGCGTGGCGGTTGCGGCTAGGAAGTTAGCGTTGCAGAATTTAGAATTCACCAAGATCGTGGCCCCGATGTCCGGGCGGATGAGCCGCCGCTACGTGGACCCCGGCAACCTCGTCAAGACGGACGAAACCATGCTGTCACTCCTCGTGGTCCTCGACCCAATCTTCGTCTATTTCGATGTCGATGATCGCACATTGCTGCGGACGCGGCGGTTGATTGCGGAAGGGAAGATGAAGTCGGCCCGCGACGGCAAGACGACTGTCTCGATTGGACTTCCGGACGAAGACGGCTACCCCCGTGAAGGCGTCGTCAACTTCATTGACAGCAAAATTGATGCGGGTACCGGAACCCTGCGGGTTCGTGCCGAAGTGCCGAATAAAGCCTTGTTGCTTTCCCCTGGCTTATTTGTGCGGGTTCGAGTCCCAATTGGGGAGCCAAAACGCGCAATACTGGTTCCGGAAGAAGCGATCGGCACGGACCAAGGCCAGAAGTTTGTTTACCTTGTCGATGACAAAGACGAAGTCGTGTACCGCACGGTGAAATTGGGCAGTGCCTACGGCCAAAAACGGGTGATCGAATCCGGACTGACTGAGACGGATCGGGTGATCGTCAGCGGGCTGCAACGGGTCCGACCGAAGGTCAAAGTGACCGTGAAAACCACCGAAAAAACAAGCCCCGATGACAAGGGCGAGAAATCAACCGCCCCGAAGAACACCACACCCGCCACGCCGACCGGACGGGTGGAAACGGCCCCGGCCCCACGCCTTGTCTTCGGCTCATAATCGGTTCGATATTCTGGCATTAGGTCATCATCGTGTTACCGAAATTCTTCATCGACCGGCCAATCTTTGCCAGTGTGATTTCAATCCTCATCACGCTGGCGGGAGGATTGGCGGCGTTCACGTTGCCGATCTCGCAGTTTCCCCCTGTCACGCCGCCCACGATTCAAGTCGATTGCAACTACCCCGGCGCGAGTTCCAAGATCGTCTCCGAGACGATTGCGGCGCCGATCGAGCAGCGCGTCAACGGCGTCGAGCGAATGCTGTACATGGCCTCGCAGTGTACGAGCGACGGTTCCTACACGTTGACCATCACGTTTGAAACCGGAACCAATCTGGACCTCGCGCAAGTGTTGGTTCAGAATCGTGTCAACCTGGCTCTGCCAGAACTGCCGGACGTGGTCCGTGCAACCGGGGTCACAACACGCAAACGGTCACCGGAAATTTTGCTAACGATCAGCATGAACTGCCCCGACGAGCGCTACGACCAACTCTACCTCAGCAACTACGCCGTCACGCATGTTAAGGATGAACTCGCGCGGATTGATGGAATCAGTGACGTGACGGTTTTCGGGCAACGCGATTACAGTATGCGGATCGCCGTTGACCCCGATCGACTCAATGCCCGTGGGCTGACCGCGCTCGATGTCGTGGCGGCGATTCGGGGTCAGAACCTTCAAGTCGCGTTGGGCCAACTCGGCAGCGATGACGGCGGGGTGGGTGGGGCCAAACAGATTCCGATGACGATCGTGGGGCGGCTCACCGACGAGTACGAGTTCGGCGCGATCATCGTGAAGGCCACGCCCGAGGGAAAGCTAGTTCACATCCGGGATGTCGCCACCGTCGAACTCGGCGCACGGGTGCAAGACGTGGCGAACCGGTTCGACAATAAGCCCACAATCGGCTTGGCGATCTTCTTGCTGTCGGACGCCAACGCCCTGGACACGTCCGATGAAATCAAAGCCAAGATGGCGGTTTTGAGCCGCGACTTCCCGGACGGCGTGCTGTACGAAATCGGCTACGACACCACACCGTTCATGCGGGAGTCGATCAAGGAAGTCTTCAAAACCCTCCGCGATTCGATCATCCTGGTGGCACTGGTGGTGCTGGTATTCTTGCAAACGTGGCGGGCAGCGATCATCCCGCTGGCCGCCGTGCCGGTGGCAATCATTGGCACCTTCGCCGCCATGTGGGTCGTGGGGTTCGGGTTCAACAACCTCACGTTGTTCGGCCTCGTGTTGGCCGTGGGCATTGTGGTCGATGACGCCATCGTCGTCGTGGAAGCCGTGCAGCACCAGTTGGAGTTGGGCTATGCCCCGAGGGAAGCCACTCTGCGGGCTATGCAAGAAGTAGCCGGACCCGTGATTGCGGTCGGGGCCGTCCTCGTGGCGGTGTTCGTCCCGTGCGCGTTTTTCTCGGGCATCGTGGGGCACTTCTTTCGCCAGTTCGCGCTGACGATTGCGATTTCCACGATCATCTCGACGTTCAATTCGCTCACCCTTAGCCCCGCTCTTGCCGTCGTGTTGTTACGAGCCAAAGGCGTCCGACCGGACGTTCCCACGCGGGTGATGAACGGGTTGTTCGGGTGGTTCTTTTGGCTGTTCAACCACAGCTTCGATCTGGCGGGTCGGGGTTATGTTCGGGTCGTTCGATCCGTCATTCGGGTGCCGTTGATCGTACTATTTGTGTACGGCGGGTTGCTTGCCTTGACCTACTGGGGCTACTTACGACTGCCCACGGGGTTCATTCCGCAACAAGACAAAGGGTATCTGATTGCGAGCATTCAACTTCCCGATGCCGCCTCGGCCCAACGGACGCGGGTTGTGATTAACCAAATCACGGACATCGCAATGAACACCCCCGGCGTGCGGCACGTCAACAGCGTGGCGGGGAACTCGTTCGTACTCAGTGCCTACGGCTCGAACTTCGGGTCGATGTTCATCATCCTGGACACCTTCGAGAACCGGCGCACGCCGCAACTTTATTCGGACGCCGTTGCCGCCGAATTGCGGAAACGGATCACCGCCGAGGTTCCGACTGCGCAAGTCAACATCTTCGGCGCGCCGGCGGTGCCGGGGTTGGGGCGTGCGGGTGGTTTCAAGTTGATGGTCGAAGACTTGGGTGATGTTGGACCTCGGACGTTGCAGGGTCAAACCGAGAACCTCATGGAGAAGGGGAACCAACAGCCGGGCCTGATCGGACTGTTCAGTGTTTACCGCACGAACGCGCCGCAACTGTTCATCAAGGTGGATCAAGCCGCGTGTTCCGCACAGGGGATTGACGTCCGCGATATTTACGGCACGATGCAGGCGACGCTCGGTGCCCGGTACGTCAACGACTTCAACCGATTCGGTCGGACGTGGCAAGTGAACGTTCAAGCCGCGCCGACGTTCCGCAACGACCCGGAAATGATCCGCCGTTTGAAAGTGAAAAACGCCGCCGGGCAACTCGTCCCGATCGGTGCCGTCGCGGAAGTCCGCGAGATCACCGGGCCGCTCGTCCAGACCCGGTACAACATGCACCCCGCAGCGGCTATCAACGGCAACATCAAGCCCGGTACGAGTAGCGGCGAGGCTCTTGCCATTATGCAACGCCTCGCCGAGTTAGAGTTGCCACAGAACATGAAAACCGAGTGGACCGAACTCGCGTTTATCGAGGAACGGTCGCGGGAAACCGGGTTCGCCGTCTTCGGGATCGCCGTGGCGGTCGTGTTCTTGGTCCTGGCGTTTCTTTACGAAAGCTGGTCGCTACCCCTAGCCGTGATCCTGGTGGTCCCGATCTGCGTCTCGTGTTCCCTTGCCGGCGTCGGGGCGCTGTCACGCGAAAAGATTGAGGTCGTCGATTTTGACGTGTCAGTAGCCGGGATGGGCTTCAACCCGATCACCAGCCTCGGGGTTGCGAAGCGGGAAGAATACGTTGATGTCGATCTCGCACGGCGATTGCTGGGAAGGCCTACTAGTGTTTGATAACGTTCATTCTCGTACTCTTTTCACAGTTGTTGTAGCATAATTGCCACTTCATATTGGACGTGTCGGCGTGTCGGCGTGTCGGCTTGTCAGTCGTCACCTCCCGCAACCAGTGACGCGGCCAAGTAATGTGTCGCGCTATCTACGGCTTGTTCGAT
>JANLRE010001038.1:0-7394 GCA_031368205.1 Fimbriiglobus sp.
CCAAAGGCCGTTGTCAAGTACGGTCCGGTCTTCAAGTAACTCCAGGAGCAAAGAAGGCCGGCGGCTCTTCTTTGTCGAGTGGACGGAAATGGGATTCGATTTCTTCATAGGGCAACTCTCGTAAAAATTAGGACTCACATACACAAACCCGTGCGACACACGGGATAACCCACAACTCTGTTCGCTCCATTGTCCACTTAAACAGCTTGACACCACAAACGCCGATCAAACTGACACAGTAATGTCAAACAGACTCTGTAGTTCGTATAATTGCTTTATACCGAATATAGAATCAGAAAAATGGACCAAGTCACACCTGCGAGCAAGTACTCACTAGGAATCCCGGATCACATGTTGACCCGGCAGTTTTTATAGATATGCCGGTTATGATCCCAGTAAACTTTGCGAAATCAATTGAAAAATGAAATTATTTCTGTGACCCGACACGCCAACTTGTTATTGGCTTGAGAAGGCTGATAAAATAGGGGGCATAGGAAGATTATTTGGTTATTACTGGCCATGAATGATCAATAATTCACTAGTACGTATTACCTTCGCCAAGAAGTTCCAGCATACAAGATTGCAGTTCCTCCTATCGTTACAACAGTCTCGCTGCAGAATAAGCCGCAGGTGGGTATGGCGGTGGGATGAACCTTTACGACAAGCTCAAAAAGAAACCCTCCCCCTTTCGCACCTTGACTGGCTTATCGGTTTCGGAGTTTGACAAACTCCTTGCGGAACTCGAAGCCGATCTCCGCGAACGCCAACAACGCCAACAACAACGGCGTCCGCGTCAACGCAAGCCCGGCGGTGGACGAACTCATACGCTCCGCGTTGCGGAACGTCTCCTACTACTTCTGAGCTACTACCGCACCGACCTGACTCAAGATTTTCTCAGCATCCTTTTTCACATCGACAACGGGACCGTCTCCCGAAACATCCAAGGGATCGCTCTGGCCCTGACCGGGATCTTTCGCATTCCGGAACACAAAGTCGAACTCAGCGAAGACGAGGTGCGAGAAGCGTTCATTGATGCCACGGAACAGCGTCACACTGTGATGAAGTATGTCGCGGGGCTACACAACCGGATGTACGGCTGAAGCAAACTGGGGAAAGTACCCTGACCGGCCCCATTAATGCACAGCGAGTCTAATGTGACACCCGGCTTTCTAGAGTTGGTTATCTCGTAAATTGTCCAATGCGCAACGGTCGGAAAGCAACACGGGTTTCGGCGGCGTTTGTGTCGTCGAAGTTGGCGCCAACAATGCAGCAAGTGCGGCGCGTTGTTCCGGGAGTAGTGCGGCCAGTTGTGCGAGCAAAGTAGCCAAGTTGACGGGGGAACCGGGGAGCGGTTCTAGTGATGGGTTTGCGGGCGGTTGTGCAAATGGTGTGCAAACGGATGCGGTGTTGCGCTGTTTGTCGTTGTCCAGCAAGGGGTTAGGATTCGTCTCTTCTCGACTCTTAATCAGCTTGTTGTAGGTTCGAGTCCCACTCGGGGCACTCGTGTCAGATGGTGCAATTCTTTGTCATTTCTTATCGGTTGACTATTCGTCGTCGGGTTCGTCTTGGGTTGGTGATGTCGTTCCGGCGCGGGTGAGGTTCAATTCCAGGAGCTTCGAGAGCAGTTCGTCGTCGGTCAACGTTGTCGGCCAGCCGTAGGCGGTGAAGACGGCTTCGTCGAGTTTGGTGTGGGCGTTCGCCAGCCACGCGGGGCGTTCGTTGTAGAGGTTGGTTAGCGTTCGCTTTTTCAACTTCGCGGCGGCGTCCGGATTCTTGGGGACGGTGCGCGGGTAGCGCACGGTGCCGATGCCTCGGGCGTCCGCGTCGGTCACGTAGCGGCGCCACGGGCCGTCGGCGGAGCCGGGGAACTCCAGCACTTCGGTTGTCGTCCACTCCGGCGGGTTGAGCCAGTTCGACCGCAACGTGTCGAGTTCCTTCGCGGTGGCGAGTTCGGCAGCGCGGGCATCGGCGGGCGGAATAAGAAGAGTTGCGGAAAGTCCGAACGCGGGGTTGATTTCACCGTCACGACCGGCGTAATATGCATGTTGCCTGCCCGGCACTCCTCAACCACCTCCTAGGGCACTCCATGCTACCTAACTTTGATCGCTCGCTTCGGGGCCGTCCCGCTAGCGGCGTATTCCAACCGCGCGAACCGTCTGCGGTGCGAGCCGATGGAAGACCGTTGCCACCCCGGCTCGCTTGCCACACTCGGCGGCGCGGCGTTCGACCGCTGGCTGCCCGATGCGTCGGGCGTGCCGCTTGGAGCGGGAATCGCCGCCCCGAGTCGGCAAACCGGCTACGTTCTGAGCGGCCCCGCTGGCGAGTCCGGGGATTGGAACACGCGGTGCCCGCGTTATTGGATGAAAAAATAACCGTCTGAGCGGCCCCGCTGGCGAGTCCGGGGATTGGAACGGCGTTCGGGTCGATCCGGTGACGACGGCATCCCAACCGGAAGACGGGGCCGTGCGAGTCGGGCGCCCCGACAACCCGCTGGCGTTCGGCGGCTTGGACGATCTGCAACTGCCGACGGGCGGAAGCGTCCCGTTCACAATTCAGCCGCCGTCCGGGCAGCCCGATGGTGTACCGTTGGGGGGAGCGGCTGAGGCCCCGGCGGCAGGTGTCAGTGCGCCGATCCGGGTTCCTACCCCCGCCCCTGTGGCCGAGGCGTTGACGCCGCCGTCGGCGGCACTACCGGGGCCGTCGGTCGCGGCAGGCCACCCGCAAGCGGCATCGGCCCCTCAGCCACTGATTCCGAGGCCCTTCGTTTACTTGCTGATTGGCGACCGCGTGTGGCAAGACGACAACGCGAACGGGCAGCAGGACGCCGGGGAACCTGGGGTGGCGGGGGCGGCGGTCGAACTGCTCTCGGGCGGCGCGCCCGTAGCGACGACGACAACGGACGCGGGCGGCGCGTACCAGTTCTCCGGCGTGGAAGACACAATGGAAGGAACTGTTTACGGGCCAGTGTACCGCGGTCAGACGTACCAAGTGCATTTCGTGGTCCCGGCGGGCTATTCGCTCACGACGCAAGCGGCCTCCGGCGTGCCCGCCAACCTTGACAGCGACGCCAACCAGACGACCGGTGTCACAGGCGATGTCAGTCCGATTGAACACCAGCCGGGGGGTGGAAACCCTCTACCGGACTTGCCGACGGACTGCGGGTTGGTCCCAAGCGGGATCAAAATTGAATACTGGGACGGGCTGGACGCAGTCAAAATTGGGGAGTTAAAAATCGGTCGCATGGACAACGCGTTCAACTCTAAGGTTGCCGGGGCGGCCAGTGGAACGCTGAAGCCCGACTTCATCGAGAATGACGACAACCGCTTCTTGGTGAACGTGACGGACCCGGCGGCAAACGCCGACCCGACGAGCGCTGAGTGGATCACGGTCACGATCAAGACAGGTTTCGACACCGGGAACACCATCAATTTGCTGGAGACCGGCATCAACAACGGGGTGTTTCGCTCGGCGGCATTGCTGTTGACGTCCTTCGCACAGGACGACGAAGAACCGCAACAATTCCCGGCCCCGAACACACAGGACAACGCACCGGGGGACAGGACTTTTCTGTCCCATCTTGACGACCAAGTCACCACGACTTACAAGGGCCAGACGGGTCAAATTAGTGTTCCGAGTAAGCAGATGTTGAACATCCGGTTCACCCAAGTCCGAGCAACGGCTGGGGGTCAAGACCCGTGGGCGGCGAATGTTGTCACCGGCGTGTACTCTTGGATCCAACGGGTCTTCGCACCAAGTCAGATTTTGATCTTGAATCCGGCCACGCTCCCGACCGAATCGAAAGATCCACCTGCGGGTGTGGTGCTGACAGATGGGTTGCTGCCGAATGGGTTCGCTAGCAACAAGATTGTCATGTCTGCAGAGGCTAAGCCGATTCTCGATAGTTATTTGCGAAAGGGTAACACCGCCGAGTTGCAAGCGAAGGACTACGTTCACATCTTTTTGGTGCCAGGCTTCCAACGGCCCTCACAGAACCTTGGCGGCCAAGCAATGTCACCGGTCTATCTTCAACCAGCCGACGCGAAGTATGCCGACGCCGTTTTCCTAGATGCCAGCATCAATCTTTCAAAAGAAGTTTACAGAGTTCTAGCACATGAGATCACCCACCTGTTGCTAAATACCTCCGCCAGCGGCGGCCACGTAGATGCGACACTTGGGACGAATGCAGTGAGGCTTATGGCGGCGCCGATGGATTTCTGGTCTCCGAACCCGGATTCGATTTACACAGCTCGCCGATTAACCGGAGGCGAAGTTACAACGATGACGACAACGCGAGCAGACCTTCTAAAGCTGGTGTAACAAGCTGGCGGCAAGACAGCGGAATTTGTAACTACCGTTTCCTGAATAATACAGGTCCGCATCAAGCATGATTTCACGCGACACAACAACAAGAGGCCAGTTATGATTCCCGTACTCTTACCCGCAGTGTTGAGCCAGTTGGCACCTTACATGTTGTTTTACGGCGGGCCGTATGACACATTTGAGCTTCGCGGTCATCTGGGCATCAGATGTGACATGGGCGACATGCGAGCCCAAGACAAAATACTCCGTAACCCCCGTCTATGTGGTGGTTACCTCGAAATTTTGACGAACCCGTCCACAACCAGGGCGGTGGTTGTGGACTCCTTGATTCAACTCGCCGAGATGCCGTATGTCCATCCGGGGTTACTCGCGGTCATCATCAACTGGGCGACTCACGACCACATTTATGTCCGGGCCGGCGTTTTGGACTTTATCGGCGCGCACGGGGGCGAGCGGCAGTTGCCGCTCGTCGCGGCGATGTTGTTCGACCACGATCCCTACGTCGGGTTCGCCGCCGCTGATGCTCTCCAGCGGATCGGCACCGCCGAGACGCAACGGGTGTTCGACGTCTGGCTGGCCGGCCCGCCCCGGCCCGGCGACGACGGGTTGCGGGCGCACGTGCTGAAACGCGCCGAGGAATTGAGAACACGGCTTGCGAAATAAATCCGGATCGCAACGGGTCGGGCGGCAATCGTTACACATACCCTCCTGTCGGTGGTAACAATCGGCAACGTTACGGTTACGGCGGGGAGCGCCGCAGGCGGTGCGGGAGGCACGGTCACTATCGCGGTCGTGCCGTAGTTCGGAAATCGGCCCCTCTATTGACTGGGATCAATCGCGTGTGCTACAAACTTCGCGCACTCGGTTCTTGGTCAATTCTCACCTTTAGGAGACGGCGTATGTTCTTGACGGCAATGTTAGCGGGCTGCCTCACGGTCGCCCTCGGTCATGATTCGTTTGACATCGAAGTTGCGAAGGTGGCCCCCATCGCGCAAGGCCAACCGATCCGGGTGGAGGTCACGCTGACGTACCGTGGCGACCGTCCGCTCTGCGTCGCTAACGTTAACTACAAGCAATGCTGTCTTTACACCCTCCCCGCTGGGTGGAAGGCGACGCCCAAGCAGGGGCCGGTGATGAGCTTGCAAGTCGGAATCTCCGAAGTGCGGGTCAAGCCGGGGGACAAGATTCGACACACGGTTGACGTGCGGCGCGATTACGACGTGACTGAAACGCCCGGCGGGTACGAGATGGAGATTCGGTGTCGGTTGTATGGAGAGTTCGTCCCCAACGGGCCAGCGACACTGTACCGCTCAGCAGCGGTCAAGGTGCCCGTTACGATCGTGCCGCCTGGGACGAAACAGTAGCGCCGGTACCCCGTGTTGCGGTAATACCGGCTGTTGGCAAAGTGACTGCCGATCCGACTGGGTTTATCCGGCATCTCGACCCGGCGAGAACGACAGGTAGCACGGCCACAGAAGCCATTACCACCGCCTAAATCTTGAAATCTCACGGAGGAATACCCAATGTCCGCGTCATTCATGACTGTCTTTTCGATAGCCATATCCCTGGCTGTCCAAAAAACTAACGGCTATACGTTCGTTTTTGATGTCAAGCGGCTAGTGGGCGTCGATCGACCGCAGGGTGTATCGGTCGGACACCTCGATAAATATGGCGAATACACGCATTCTTTTTGGGAGAAAAAAACGCTAGGTTTCTCCAAAGAAGTCTATCGTGTTGTCACCCCAGGAACTGTTGATCTTGTACCCGTGTATGAGTTCCGCTCGGGGGTGTTAATCCCCGGCACGATGAACGCAACGGGCCGGTTCGTGCCGCAGGTCGGCGGCAGGATCATCAGGTTCGCTGATTTCGTCTACACCCCGCGAGCGCCCGAGATTTGGAATCTGCCGGGGTACTTTCGTGGTAACGAGACGATACCTGTCAAGCCGTAACTCGTTCGCAGCAGGTCTTCGCAGTATTCACTGCACTGCTTGCGTCGCCCTTCGTGGCACTTCCCGTCCTGTGTCAATTGTCACCTTTAGGAGACGGCGTATGTTCTTGACGGCAACGTTAGCAGGCTGCCTCACGGCCGCCCTCGGCCCGGTTTCGTTTGACATCGAAGTTGGGAAGGTGGCCCCGATCGTCCAAGGCCAGCCGATCCGGCTGGAAGTCACGCTGACGTATCGCGGCGACCGCCCGCTCTGCGTCGCCAACGTTAACTACAAGCGGTGCTGCCTTTATACCCTCCCCGCTGGGTGGAAGGCGATTCTCAAGCAGGACCCGGTGATGTTCTTACAAGTCGGGATCTCCGAAGTGTGGGTCAAGCCGGGGGACAAGATTCGACACACGGTTGACGTGCGGCGCGATTACGAGGTGACTGAAACGCCCGGCGGGTACGAGATCGAGATTCAGGGTCTGTTGCACGGGGAGTTCGTCCCCAACGGGCCAGCGACACTCTACCGCTCGGTGGCGGTCAAAGTCCCCGTTGTCATCGTGCCGCCTGGGACGAAACAGTAGCCGCCGGTATCGCCCTTACCACCCGGCCTGCGGCGCGGCCCGGTGAAAAGGGTTTGCGGACGCACGTCTCGAAGCGCGCCGAGGAATTAAGAACACGGCTTGCGAAATAAATCCGGATTGCAACGGGTCAGGCGGCGGGAGTACCGCCTGGCCTTCGGAGTTCGTGGCAAGCTTTCCGTGTCTTCGACGGGTGTAGCTAAAATCCGTGGGGGATCGAAACAAACCAAGCGGAATACGACGCCGTTTCACCGCCCGGAGATTCTCGTTGCTTGTGAAACCCCTTACAATTCTGTGTCGCATGATGTGCCGTTCACTCAATTAGGATCGCTTTGACATGGTGGCAAAAAAGCCCTCGGCTGAAGATGCGTCGCTCGCGGATTTGCAGGCCGAAGCGGACGAACTGCGGAAACGCATTACCCGGTTCCGGCAATCGTTAGGCCGGTTCTTCGTGAACAAGCAAGAAATCATCGACCTCATGTGTGTCGCTGCGGTTGCTCAAGAACCATTACTGCTTGTTGGCCCGCCGGGAACCGCGAAGTCGGACCTCGTGTTGAAGTTCA
>JANLRE010001082.1:0-5224 GCA_031368205.1 Fimbriiglobus sp.
TGGCCGAACTTCGCCGAGGTCGAAGAGTGCTGATGGATACGTACACCGCCCAAGAGGGTGCCCAAGACGACCGGGCTGCAGTGCGGACCGCAACATCACTGGCGGACCAGTATCCGTCCGTAGAAACCCAAATGCTGCTACTTCGGGCGTTGGTGAATGCCGGGGACTACCCGGCTGCCGTGGCCGTGGCCGAGGATGTCTTGCGTGACCCACAAGGTCGAGGACTTGTCACCGCGCACTCGTTTCTGGGATTAGCCCAACTCGGGTTAGCGGACCGTGCCGAGGCCGAAGGGCGTCAAGAAGCCACGGTTCAATTACTCAATCGCGCAATCGAATCGCTGCGAGAATCGGTCCGGTTGAAACCCGATTATACCCCTGGATACCTTTATCAAGCGAAGGCGCTGTTGCGTCTCGACAAACTAGCGGAGGCAGAAAAAGTCGCACGTGACGGCATCAACTGCCGACCCGAAGAATGGGAATCGTACCTCGTACTGAGTGAGATCCTGGTTGCGGCGGGCCGTAAATCGGAGGCGGTACTCGTGGTCGAGCAAGCCATCAAATTGGCCAACCCCAACGAGACAAAACCCAAGTTGGCCTTAGAAGCGTTGAAGAAATAATAGTCGCCGGATGGCAACCCGATCAGGAACTGGCTGGTACTCAATTCCCAGTTTGATCGGGAAGTTCACTTTGAATGCGAACGTAGAAAAAAACTGGAACAAACTCCACGCGCGATCAGGAACCCAAACGAAAAAGCCCTGGAAATCCAGGGCTTTTCGGAGGCTTGCTCTTTTGATACGGAGAGGGCGGGATTCGAACCCGCGGTACAATTTTACTCGTACGCCGCTTTAGCAAAGCGGTGCTTTCGACCACTCAGCCACCTCTCCAGGTGACAAACACTTTTCAATCCAGTCGTTGTGTCAGACTGCACTCTTCAATCGTCGTGACATTTTCCTGCTGAATTCCCATTTATCTGACTGAGCTATTTTTACCGTGTTTTTTCGGCTTGGCAAGGTGACATGTCCATCCGGGCTAACGCCCCTGTGTAGTCGTCAAGAACCAACTCGTTCAGACGGCACACTTAACGCAGAGTTCCGTACCCGCGTTGCACAACATTCGGTAGCGACGGCGAACACCGGCCCAGACAGCAAACCCGGCCAATGCCACCCCGAACACGCTCGCCGGTTCAGGCACGGGGGTGAAACGGATTTGGACCGTACCTAGGGTGGGTGACGTCACAAAGGTCCACTCGCCAGCCGCGAAGTTTCCTAGGCTAAAAACGCTGTAGTTCGACGCCAGGAAATTATTGACACTGCCGGTCCCCTCAATGATGTCGTAAACCCGCGAGTTTCCGGCACCGACTCCCGTCCGCAGTAAAGTCACCTGCGAAGCCGACAGCCCGGACAGGTCAAGTCGTAAAACCGAAGTGCTGCTGATTTGCACGTTTCCGGTGGCCGTTTATTTCTTGCCTCGGGTGCTTCGTTCGACTCGCCTCGAAACTTGTCATAACCTGAACAGTAGCGTTTCCGGCATTTCCGGCATTTGTGACACTCACTATTCAACTCAGATAGGCCACTGTTCCCTACTTTGGAGACTGAAAAATGATGCGATTTGTTGCGATCACTTTGCTGACAACTCTGCTCGGGATCACTGCGTCCGCGCAAGAGTCTCGGTCGAAACCCGCAGCAAAGCTTAAACTGCCAGAGGGGGTCGGTTTCGACCAACTTGCGGACGAAAAGGAAGCGAAGCGGGTTGCGGAGTTGGTTGAAAAAGCGTACCCCGAGCCGCGCTCCGAAGCCACGAAAATGCTGCTGGCGATTCTGAGCGGGTCGCAGTTGAACGGCAACGATGGTTGGTTCGGACCAGCCGAAAACCGCTACGGTTTCGAGTGGCTTGCGAAACGGTGTGGTGTGGATACGAAGACCGCGACAATCCCGAAAGACAAGTTCACCGGCAGCGCCGAATTGTTCGGTCGCCTTGATCGTGACGGTGATGGTACCATTACACCAAGTGATCTCGATTGGTCCGATCGCAGCCCGTATGTGATGCAATCCGGAATGCTGAACCGCCTCTTCCGGCGCTGGGACACCAGCGGTGACGGTCGATTGACGCAAGACGAACTCAACAAGCTGTTCGCCAACCTCGCCAAGGGCCGCGATCACTTCACCGCCGATGATTTCCGTCGTGCGATGATCCCACGCGGGCCGATGGGCTTCAACCCCGGCGATGCGCCGACGGTTCCGATGTTGGTGAAAGGGCTGTTCAACAACGAAGTGGGTTCGATGGAGGAAGGCCCGAAGCTCGGCGACACCGCTCCCGATTTCGTACTCAAGACGGTGGACGGCAAAGAGTCCGTGCAGCTCTCTAAACTGGTGGGGCCGAAGCCAGTGGTCTTGGTCCTCGGAAACTTTACTTGCGGGCCGTTTCGCAGTCTATACCCGGATGTCGAGGCCGTCTTCCGTCGGTTCCAGGATCAGGCCACGTTCGTGATGGTTTACGTTCGGGAAGCGCACCCCACTGACGGCTGGAAGATGGAAGCCAACACCAGGGCAGGGGTGTCCGCGAAACAACCGACGACCTACGACGAACGGGTTCAGGTTTGCGAGCAATTCCGCAAGCTCATCCAACCGGGCGTCACATTGACGGTCGATGACATCACCGATTCAGTCGGGAATGCTTACAGCGGAATGCCGGCGCGGTTGTATGTCATCGACTCGAAAGGGAAGGTCGCCTACAAGAGTGGTCGCGGGCCGTTCGGGTTCAAACCGGGCGAAATGGAACAGGCACTTGTCATGAACTTTGTCGAAACCGCAACGGAAAAAGACAACACGTTCACAGCGAAAGAAGCTCCGAAATTGGTTGAGCTTGAAGGGTTGCGCATGATAATGCCGTTGGTGCCGTTATGGGAGAAGGGGGCACCGGGTTTTGAGAATCGGAAGGACGAAAAGGAAGTTCGAGACCGGCAAAACAAAGAGGGTGAATACCGGCTCACGAACGTCCACAACCCGTATGTCTCGGTGTATCTCCCATCAAAGGAAAAAGCGACGGGGGCGGCAGTGGTCATTGTTCCAGGTGGTGGGCACCGCGAGTTGTGGCCTAAGCACGAAGGCGAAAACTTGGCCGAATGGTTGCGCGAAAAAGGCGTGGCGTCGGTCGTTGTGCGGTACCGCTTGGCTCGGGAAAAGGACTCACCGTACAAGATTGATGTTCACGCGGTGCAGGATGGCCAACGGGCGTTGCGATTGGTGCGGAGCCGTGCCAAGGAGTGGAACATCAATCCGAATCGTGTCGGGATGATGGGCTTCTCGGCTGGGGGCGAGGTGGTGGCACTGATTTGCCGCAAAGCCGAAAAGGGAATCGACAACGCGGCCGATCCGATCGACCGCGAGAGTGCGATCCCGAGTTTTCAAGCGCTGGTCTACTCCGGTCCGCAAGGAATTGTCCGGCAGACGATCACCAAAGAAAGTGGTGTCCCACCCACGTGGATTCTAGTCGGTGACGACGACGGTGCGGCCAAGTGGCTCGTCCAGCATTACCAGGATTTGAAACAAGCCGGTGTGTCAACGGAGTTGCACGTCTATGCAAAAATCGGCCACGGGTTTGGACTGCGCCCGAACAAAACCGATCGACCCGTGGACGCTTGGCCGATGCGGTTTTATGAGTTCCTGGGAACACAAGGGATGCTGAAGAACCCGTAACCGGAAAAGACATTGAACCACGGAAAGCACGGAAAACACAGAAGAAATCAGGGTCACTCACCCGGACCAATACCCACGAATCACACGAATGAAATCAGAAGCCCCAAGAATCGTGTCTCTCACTTGAAGGTTCGTTTCCCTGAGCCAAATTCGTTGGTTGTGATCGTTTTCCGTGCTTTCCGCGTATTCCGTGGTGGATTATCTGGGTTTGACTTTCGATTCCAACAACTGGTAACTGCTGTCCATGTTACTTTCGACCGTACCGGCTTTGATTCTTGCGCCGATGGAGGGCGTGACCGACGCCCCGATGCGGGCGGTGCAGGGAGAAGCGGGTGCGTTTACGTTTGCCGTCTCGGAGTTCTTCCGGATCAACCAATCCATTCCTTACAAAAGCGCGTTCTATCGGCACATTCCTGAACTGCGGACCTCGGCACGGACGGCAACGGGATTGCCCGTTCAGGTTCAACTTCTCGGCGGTGATGCAGGGCGGATGGCAGCATCGGCAGCGGTTGCCTGTGACGCCGGGGCGACGGCAATTGACATCAACTTTGGTTGCCCTGCGCCAACAGTGAACCGGCACGACGGCGGCGCGACATTGCTGAAGTACCCGAAACGAATCCGCGAGATTGTCTCGGCTGTCCGCTCGGCGCTTCCAAAGAATATCCCGGTTTCTGCAAAGCTACGATTGGGGTGGGATTCCATCGACGCGATTTTTGAAAACGCCGAGATGGCTGCGGAAGGGGGCGCGTCCTGGATCACGATCCACGGGCGCACTCGTGCTGCCGGGTACGCACCGCCGATCTACTGGGCGAACATCGGCAAAGTTCGAGAGCGGCTTCATATTCCGGTTGTTGCGAACGGTGACATTTGGAACCTCGAAGGGTTTCGACGCTGTCGGGAGGAGACGGGCTGCCAACACTTCATGCTGGGTCGCGGTGCATTAGCCGACCCGCGTTTAGCCAAGCAAGTTGCGGTCGAACTCGGGATCGCTGACGATGTACTCGGTCAGGAACTGATGCAGGAAATCGACTGGCCCGCCCAAATGCAATCGCTTGTCGATTGGACGCAGAAGTTGCACATCGCTTCGCCGGAACAAACGACTCGTCGCTTGAAACAATGGCTGAACATCGCGGCGAAGTTCGGTCGGTTCACGCAATTTGACGCGATCAAACGCACGCAGAGCCTGGATGAGTTTTTCGCAATTCTGAACCAATCGGCTCCGATCACCGCTTGCCGACAACCGTTGACCAGTCCCCGATTGTAATGTCCAACGTGCGGGTTTGCTTGCTACGCCACACGGTCATTTGAATTCGTTGATTCACCGGCAGTGCCGAGATCATGTTAATCAGGTGATTCTCGTCGCGGATGTCGATGGTGTTGAGTTTCAGAATCACATCGCCGGTTAGAATACCACCCAACCCGGCTGGGCCATCGGCGTGAACCCCTTCGACCATTGCCCCCCAGACCCGATTTAGTCCGAGTCGGAGGGCTGCGGCTGGTTCCAACGTCGGCGCGAGTTGCAGTCGGCC
>JANLRE010001095.1:0-1800 GCA_031368205.1 Fimbriiglobus sp.
GGCCCCGCGTGCGTTTAGCTTCATTCCCATTCGGTAGCCGTTGAATCCGTTCCGATGGCGTCGGCGGTAGCGGTGCGGGCATTGCGGCGTCTCTTAAGAAATCAGAAAGATTGTGGATCGGAACGCAGCGAACCCGTTTACCGATTCGTCGGTTCGCGGTATTGTGATTGGACTTCCAACTTCCCACAAGGGGCACAACTATGAAAAATGCAATCGACTGGCTGGAGAAGAACCACGAAGGCATCATCCGTGGGCTTGCGGATCTCGTGGCGATTCCGAGCATTTCCACTGACGGCGATCACAACGCCGAGATTGAACGCACCGCGAAACTCACTTGCGACCAGATGCGGGATGCCGGGTTGAACAACGTGGAAGTGTTGCGGGTCGGGAACTCGCTGCCTTATGCCTATGGCGAATGGCTCGAAGCCGGGCCGAGTAAGCCGACGGTGTTCCTGTATGCCCACCACGACGTTCAGCCCGTGAACTATGTCGAGCAATGGAAGTCCGACCCGTGGAAGCTCACTCGCCGCGATGGGCGGTTGTTCGCGCGTGGTTCGGCGGACGATAAGGCAGCGATCTCCGCGTTTCTCGGGGCGATTGCCGCTTACCGCAAAACGTCGAACCAACTCCCGGTGAACATCAAGATGCTCGTCGAGGGCGAAGAAGAAATCGGCTCCAAGAACCTGATGAAGTTCTTCGATGTCTACCGGGACAAGATTAAGTCGGACGTGATTGTGGTCTGCGATACGGAGAACATCGAAGTTGGCTTGCCCTGCATCACGTACTCCTTGCGCGGCATCGTGCAAGTTCATGTCGAAGTCCGCACAGCGGCAATTCCGGTCCACAGTGGCATGGCAGGCGGTGCCCTTCCGGATGCGGCGATTGCGTTGAACGCAATCCTAGGGCGGCTGTATTGGAAGAACAGCCCGGTAGATATTCCGGGGCTGTATACCGACGTGCGGCCAGTGACGGAAAAAGAACGAGCCGTCTTTCGCAAACTGCCGTGGGACGACGCCAAGTTCCGCGACGAAGTCGGCGTGGTACCGTCCGCCCACTACGCCGTGGAAGAAGGCTTGTCCGTGTACGAACAAACGTGGCGACGCCCGGCCGTCACGGTCGTGGCTCAAGAGGCGAGTTCGATCAAGAGTGTCTCCAATCAGGTGCTACCAAAGGCAGAGGCGATTATCAGCGTCCGTATTGTGCCGGACCAGAAACCCGAAGCGGTCGCCAAGTGCCTGCAAGAGTTTTTCACCAAGGATGCACCCTGGGGCGCCGAAGTGACGGTGAAGCCGCAAGGCAACGTGAAGTGGTGGATGACCGACCCCAACGGTCCGGCTTTTGAATGTGCCATGTCTGCGTTACGCGACGGCTTTCAAAAAGAACCCGTGGCAATCGGAAGCGGCGGCAGCATCGGGTTCGTTGGCCCACTCGCCGAACTTTTCGGCGGCGCCCCCGCATTGCTACTGGGCATCGAAGACCCCGCCAGCAACGCCCACGCCCCGAATGAGAGTTTGCACGAGGGCGACTTCAAAAAGCTGATGAATTCCCTGGCGCGGCTGTTCGAGAACCTGGGGAAATTAACCAGCAGCACCGTGAAATGAGTAGTGACAAAAAGCCCATGAACGATCGTTCATGGGCTTTCGCCATTACTCCCCTGCCACCCGAATCGGTACCCAATTCCGAATCACCCAATCGGGTGCCCACTTCGATAGCCACATCAACAACTTCATGCGTTTGGGGAAGTTCAACACGCCCGGTCTTTGTGGTAGCGCCTTCAAAATCCGTGCCGCACCCGCGTCG
>JANLRE010001096.1:0-18235 GCA_031368205.1 Fimbriiglobus sp.
AAGCTGAACCTCTCCGACGATTCGCCCGAATTCGCCAAGTTCATCGAACAGATCGTCGCCCGCGACCACCAAGACGAAACCCGTGCCATCGACCCCCTCCAAAAAGCCGCCGATGCGATCCCGATTGATACATCAAATCTATCCCAAGAAATGGTACTTGCTCACATGGTCGAGGTGGTTCAGCGATGGCGGACTCGGAGTTGACTTCGCGGGTTGTTTATCATTCGACGTATTGGCTGTCGTATCACGCACTCACGTTCGGGCTGAGCTTCCGGGCGACGGGGCGGGAGAACATCCCGACGACTGGCCCCGCACTTCTGGTGTCGAATCACCAATCGTTCATTGACCCGTGGTTGATCGGGCAAGCGGCCACTCGGCGGTTGCGATATTTGGCGCGGCACAATCTCTTCCACAACGCAATGTTTGCGAGGTTGATACGCTGTTACGGTGCGGTGCCGATTGATCGCGGGTTCGGCAAAGAGGGGCTGCAAACGGTGTTCAAAGAACTCGCCGACGGGCAAGCTGTGGTCATCTTCGCCGAAGGCGAACGCACCCATACGGGGGAAGTTCAACCGCTCAAGCCGGGGATTTCGTTGCTGATGAAACGGGTGACTTGCCCGATCATTCCCGTGGCATTGGCGGGGGCTTACGAGATGTGGCCCCGACACCAAAAATGGCCGCGCCCCGAACTGTTGCCGCTCCCCGCCCACGGCCGCGCGATCACCGTGGCGTATGGCCCGCCAATCGACCCGACCCGCTACAAAACGATGGACCGCGACGGGATGCTCAACGACCTCCGTGACGCCATTGTGCAAACCCATCACGTCGCCGATCGGTTCCGCCGCAAGCCGTAACCGATCACTTTTTCTTCGGGGTTTTCGGTTCCACGATGGGGAACTCTTTGGACTCCGTCCGCGCGGTCTTCAGGTACGCATCAATCTTCGCCACGACTTCGGGGTTCTTGTCGGCGACGTTGTTTGTTTCACATAGGTCGGTTGCAATGTCGTAGAGTTGCAGCGGCTTGCCGGGCGCGGGGCGGATGGCTTTCCAATTGCCGTGTCGGACGGCTTGCACCGTACCGGCTTCGTGGAATTCCCAGTACAGGAACTCGTGGGGTTTCTGCGTACCGCGTCCCGTGATGGTGGGGACTAGCGAGATGCCGTCGATGCCGTCGGGCGGCTTCACGCCCGCGAGTTCGCAGGCCGTCGGCAGGAAATCCCAGAACGCCCAAACGTGATCGCTGACCGTCCCCGGTTTCGTGACACCGGGGTAGCGCACGATCCCCGGCACGCGAATCCCGCCGTCCGTCAGGCTGCGTTTGATGCCGCGAAACGGGGCGCTGCTTTGGAAGAACTCCGGATCGTTCCCGCCCTCTTTGTGCGGCCCGTTGTCGCTGGTGAAGAAGACGATGGTGTTGTCGTCCAGCTTCAATTCCGTCAACTTCGCCAGCAATTTGCCAATGTCCGCATCGAGGCGGGTAATCATCGCGGCTTTGTTCTTCTCCGGTTGGGGCCACGGTTCGTTGGCGTAGGGTGCGTCAGTTGGCACCTCGTTGCCGTTGCCGTCGGCGCGGGTTCTCTCGTTGTTGGCATGAGGCACGATGGACGCGAAATACAGGAAGAACGGCTTCGCCTTGTTCGCCTCGATGAACTGAATCGCTTCATCCCGAATCAAGTCCGGCGCGTACTCGACCCGCTTGGACGCGACCCCTTTTCCCTGTACGTTTTGTAGCGGCACTTTCTCCTCGTGCCGCCAGAGGTGATCCGGGTAGTAGTTGTGCGCGTGGGTTTGATTCAGGTACCCGTAGAACGTGTCGAAGCCTTGCTTGCTCGGCACGCCGGTCGTGCCCGGATCGCCGAGGCCCCACTTGCCGATCAACCCGGTCGCGTAGCCTTTCTGCTGCAACAACTTCGCCACGGTGACATCCGTGGGCCGCAAGTAAACTGCCGCATTCCCGCGAATGAACGCATGGCCACAGTGGTAGCCCGTCATCAGCGAACAGCGTGACGGCGCACAGACCGTACTGCCCGCGTAGCACTGCGTGAAACGAATCCCCTGAGCCGCCAACCGATCGAGGTTCGGCGTCTGAATCTTCTTCTGCCCGTAACAGCCGATATCCCCGTACCCCAGATCGTCCGCCAAGATGAACACGATGTTCGGTGGCCGGCCCGCCGCCTGCGATGTGCTGTGGGCGAATAGCAGCACGAAAGCGGTGAACAAACAGAGTCGGAGAGGTGACATGGTTCTCATTCCTGGCGAACCGGCTGCGTAAGCTGCCGGGTGGTTCGCCACAAGCGGCAGTATGGTTTCGGAACAGCCACTTCTCGTCCTGACCCGGCTTGACCACCCGGCAGCTTACGCAGCCGGTTCGCCAGGAACCCTTCGCCTGCGACCTACCACCAACCCCACGACGATTGCCAGCCAGCACAGGGCGGGCACCCAATCGCCGAGGTAGGCGTACAGGGTGCCGGAGTTGTCGATCGGGACTTCGCCGCGAACGATGGCGGATATTTTCTTGGACGCGGCCCAGGAATCGGCGTTGGGGAGCGCGACCACGCGGCCATCGGGGTCGATGATTGCGGAGATTCCCATGTTCACCGCACGGACCACGCTCCGCCGAGATTCGACGGCGCGAAAGCGGCAGATGGCGAGGTGTTCTTCGTGTTGTTCGGTGCCGTCGAACCAGCCGTCGTTGGAGATGTTCACCAGGAAGTCGGCTCCGGGTCGCCCGTCACCGCCCCAGTTGTAGCGACGGGCAATCGACGGGTCGGAGTCCTCATAGCAGATCAGCACGCCGAACTTGTAGGTCTTACCGTTCTTGGCGGGCAGGTCGAACAAGCTGCGGTTTTCGCCGGGCGTGCAACTGTAGTCGTGGTCGTAGGGCGTGAACCGTTGCAACCACGGCAGTTGCTTTTTCAGCGGCACGTACTCGCCGAACGGCACAAGGTGCATCTTGTCGTACCGCCCGGCAAACTCGCCGGTCGGGGTAATCAGAATCGCCGAGTTCGCGCGACCCCAGCGGGTGCCGTCCCAGTCTTCGGAGTTCAGTCCCAGCAGGGCGTGGGTTCGCATGAGGTTCGCGGCTTCGATGCCGAGTGACCGGCGCACGTAGTCCACCTTTCGGCGGAAATCGACGATGCCCGGTTCATCGGGAACATCAGGGGCGGCTGTCAGCCAATTATCCCACCAGCACGTTTCCGGCCAGATCACGAGGTCGGGTGGGGGTATCGTCTTGTCCGGCGGCACCCCGGCGTTGTGGGCTAACGGACCATATTCATCACGCAACGGGATCGGTTCCGCTTCAATCTTTTGATCCCCGCGAACCATCTTGGCGTTCTGCGACAAGTTCCCTTGCACCGCCGCGATGCGGGGGCCTTTTTCATACGGCGGGTGGGCCAGTTGTACCGTGCCGTAGCAGATCAACACCATCGGCGCCATGACCGTACACGCGCCGACGTAGGCTTCGTTGGTGAACGTGGGCCGGGTCCAGGCGGTCGGCCAGTTCAGTGCGGTTCGCACCCAGGTGGAACGAATCAGCCAGTCGTACACGGAGCCGTTGACGCCGGCGATGCTGAACGAGATGAGGTACACCCCGCCCAGATCCGCTGACTGAATGATCGGCAAGAACCCGTGGAGTGTGTACCCCAAGAAGTACCAGCCGCAACCAATCAGTTGGTACACGCCCAACGGTTGCAGGAAGGAAAACCCGGTCGGGAAGTGTGCGCGGACGTATTCGAGTCCGACCCACACGACGGCGGTGCTCAGGGAAAGCGGCAGCTTGAACCGATCGAGTTTGCGAATCAAGAACAAAGCAAGCGGCCAGTAGAGCGCACAGTAGACCGTGATCCCCGGCCACGCGAACAGGGCCATCATCGGGTGGGCGACGCGCACCCAATTAAACGCCAGCCCGAAGAACACGAACCCGCCCAGAAACGCCGCGAAGTATCGTCGCTTGGGTCCGATGCCTTCCGCGCGAACCAGTGTTAGGAACGGGGCCAGCGCGACGAACGACATGGCGCCCAGGTCGAGCGGGAAGAACGCCGTCCATAGCAACAGTGCTGACAGAATCGCCGGTAAAAAGACGCGAGCAGGCTTCACGAGAATCCTTCCATCCGAGGGAGCATAGGCGTTTCGGTCAAGGGGCCATCATACGCAGCAACTCAACAACTTTGGGTGGCGGTTTCGACCCCACCCCAGCCCTCCCCGCACGCGGGGAGGGAGCCAGATTCTTCTCTCCCCCCGTTTGCGGGGGGATTAAGGGGGGTCCAACCTGCCACCCGTCATCACCAGCGAAGTATCCCAGTAAACCTTGCTAGCCTTACGTTGAGGCGCGTTTGACCGATTCAAAGAACCATCACGTCCATCACGTCACCAGTTTCACCGCGAACGTCCCCGGCGGGCAACACCAATAGTGCGTTGGCGTTCAGCATCGCGCGCAAGTCCGCGCTGCCGGACCACGGCAGCGGCGTGACGGTGGCACCCGTTTTGTCGCCGTGTAACTTGGCAGGGTGGTACGTCGGGCGATCATTGGACGTGGTGAACGGCTCGGCAAGAGTTGCGCGAATCGGCGGGTGCCACGCCACGGTCTTTCCGGACAACGCCCGGAGTGCCGGTTTCACGAACAGCTCGAAGCCCACGAACGCGCTGACCGGGTTGCCCGGCAAGCCGAACACCAACGTGCCGTCCTTGGTGCCGAACAGGATCGGCTTGCCCGGTTTCATTCGCACGTGGTGGAACCGAATCGTCACGCCCAGCGATTCCAACACCTTGGGCACGAGATCGAACTTCCCCACCGACACCCCACCGGACAGGATCAACACGTTCGCCAACAGCCCTTCCCGAACCAGCGAACCCAGCACCACCTCATCATCCGTGCCGATGCCCAGGTACCGGGGCAACGCACCCGCCCGCGCGGTTTGTGCCATCAGCATCGGCCCGTTCGAGTTGCGAATCTGCCCGCCACGAGGCTTCCGATTCGGTTCGACGAGTTCGTTGCCGGTGACGAAAATACAAACTTGTGCCAGCGGAAGTGAAGGCACCGCCGTCTTGCCGATCGTGGCGCACAACCCGAACACGGCAGGCGTGATGACCGTCCCACGCGGCAGGACGACATCCCCGGTTCGCATCTCCGCGCCGCGTGCCATCACGTGTCGCCCCGGCTTCACCGACGGGTCATTCACCCGGATGCGGTTGTCGGCCAGCACCTCGACGAGTTCTTTTTTGACGACGGCATCCGCGCCGGTGGGCAACGGTGCCCCGGTATAAAGGGCCGTGCATTCGCCAGCGGAAATCGCCCGCGTCGGCACACTCCCCGCGCCAACTTCTTCAACGATCCGCAGTTCCGCCACACCATTCACCACGTCCGCCGACCGCACCGCGTAGCCGTCCATCAGTGCCTTATCGAACGGCGGCGAGTCCACGTCGGCGTGAACGTCGTCCGCGATCACCTGCCCCAGTGACGACGACATCAACGCCGTAATTTCCGGCTTCAACGGCTTCGCCTGACTCAGCACGATTTCCAGCGCGTCCGCAACTTCAAGCATCATCCCACTCCGCCGACAGTTCAGCCATTCTCTGGCGTATCGTAAGTCGTGGTCGAGGAGGCTTTGCGATGAGGCCCGACACTCGACAACCACCAGACAAATGGCTGATTCATTCACTTCATTCGCTTCATGTCGGGCCTCGCAAAGCCTCGACCACGACCTACAAAACCCTTGCAGGGCGTTTACTCCGCTGCGACCGACTTCAGTTTGTTCTTCGCGGCCGTGGCGTGTTTAGACTTGGGCGAGACTTGTACGACGAACTTGAGCAAGGCCGCGCCGAAGGCTTTCTCTTTGCCGAGGCGTTCGGAAAAGTGGAAGCCGAGGTAGAAGAAATCGTTCTCGTCCAGCCACTTCGCCTTCTCGATTTGCTTCAACGCTTCATCCGCGTCTTGCCCGAGGATGTGTTCAAACTGCTGCAAGCAAGCGTCGTTGGCGCGACTCTCGGCGGCGATTTCTTTGTCCGACTTCTTCAGCCCGCACATCGCCAGTTCCAACCGGATCGGGAAGCCGACGGCGGGGTCACGGACCAGCGTTTTCAGGTACTTCAGTGCCGTGTCGTAGTCCTTCTTCTTGCGCTTGGCCACGGCTTGGTCGTGCATCTTGTCCCGGAGTCCGCTCGCATCGGCTTCTTTCAACAGGAACCACAACGGATCGACGCGGTGGTCGTTGGCCTCCAAGTAGAGGCAGGTTTGTTTGAAGAGATCGTCCCGTAGTTTCGTGGAGAAGGTGTTCACGAACGGCGCCATCGACCGGGCCAGTTGCCAGGCTTCGTCGGTGTGCTTGGCGCCCATCAACGCGGTCGCCAGCAACTCGCGGCCCTTTTCGAGTTTAGTCAGCCGGTCACGGGCGGCGTCGCGCAAGTTGCGATCGGCGTGATGGATTTGGCCCATCAACCCTTCGGCGACTTCGGCGGTGTCGCGGTCGCCGATTTTGTCGATCGCCATTCGGCGGGCGGCCATGTCCGGGGCGTGCAGCAACTTCACCCAATCGTCCAGCATCTTGTTCGAGACGGGGAGCCGGTTCAACACCATGACCGCCGGGGCGACGACTTGAAACAGGGTCTCCGACGCGCAGGCGAACAACCGCCGCCATTGTTCCTTCGTTGGGGTTTGCGTCCAACCGCCGACGGCTTGCAACGCCGCCGCGCGCACCTCCGGGGCGTGGGGTGGCAGGGTGCGGTCCCAAAGCACGTCCGCTGCGCTGGTATCATTCAACGAGGCCAACACCCGGACGATCGGCATCTCGGCGTTCGGCGTCAGTTTCACTTTTTTGTCGGACGCCACCGCGATGAGTTCTTTGAGAAGCGTCGCTTTTTGGTCCGCTGGCATGGTGGGGATTCGCCCGATCATGGCCGTGGCGGTGGCCGCTGCGACTTGCGGATCTTTATCTTGCAACACGGCCACACTCGCACTGGCTCCGGCTGGTCCGGCACCTGTTAGCGCGGCGGCAATGTAACGGCGCAACCCAGGGGCAACGTGGGCCATCAAGGTTTGCAACGCCTTCACGCCCTCGGCGCCCAACTTGGCCGCTGATTCCGCCGCGAGGTTGGATTCCGGGCCGCCGATCTTGATGCGTTCGATCAGCACCGGAAGGGCCTTCACGATTTTCAACTTGCCGACCGCTTTGATCGCCGGAATCCGGACCAACTCCGATTCGTCATCCAGGCACGTAATCAATTCCGAGTACGCCTCCGCGTCCTTGACGCCCAGTTCCGCCAACATGACCACCGCCGAAGCGCGGACGTCCAGCGGTTGGTCGGGCTTCAGTAGCCGGGCCAGTTTTTTGACAGGAATATCCATGAGCAAGCCCGTTACGGGATCAATGCGGTCGATCAAGTCGGTACGGGTTCAGAATAGGAAACGCCGGAACGATGCGCTACAAAAACCCGTATTTTCGGGCAGTGGCTTCGATTTCGATGTGCGGAATGGATTGCCCGGACGGGTTCAGCCAACCGGGGAAGAAGTCTCCGAAGGCGTTCACTTCGAGGACGAACGGCTTGAACGTGCCGCGTTCAAACAGCAGATCGACACCCGCAATCGCGCTGTCAAAACACGCCGCCGCACTGGTGGCGTGATCGAGTCCGTCGAGCCATTCGCGGGTCGGGATCACCGCCCGGCACTCCGCCCAATCCCCACGCCGGCCACCCAAGTGCAGGTTGGTCATCGGGTGGCTACTCACGCGGAAAATCGTGGCGATCGGTTCCCCGTAGAGGCAGACCACGCGCACATCGAAGTTTTGGCCCCGCAACTGCGTCAGCGGAATAGCTTTTTGGAGAATGGCCCCTTCTGCGAGAAGGAATTCGATGACTCGCCAGAGGTTTTCCATGTGTAATTCCTGAACTAGCCGCGTGTTGTAGTAATGGCCGTCTACGAACGCCACGGTCGATCTACCGGACATGTACCGTTCTGTGTGGTGCAGTTGAACAATCCCCGTTGCGGAGGAACCGGAATTGAGTTTCAGATAGCGGGATCCGTTGAAATACCGATCGACGTATTCTGTTGTCTGCTCGGGTGCCAGTTCCGGCACCGGAATCCCGACGTGCTCCAACGTGCGGGAGGTCTGCGTCTTGTCGAACATCTCTGCGATAGTAAGGGGACAGGCCGTTGGCGTGAGATGGGGTCGAGTGTCAAAGGATTGTCGCAAGCCGCGCAGCACGCGGCAGAAGCCTTTGTAAACCAGACCGGGGCGGACGATCAACCCACGAGGAATTTCGAGGTCTTGCCAGACTTGACGGGGTTCCGTGGGGTCAGACCGGGCACCCGCTTCGAGTAGCAGTTTCGTGACGCTGTCACTTTTGCCCGGTGATTCCATTCGCACAATGGCCGGGCGGTCGAAGGCCGCGATGCCATCGAGATTGCCATCTCGTGGCACCACGTCCGCCCACGGCACGATCTGCACATCGACTGATACCCGCCGTATCGTCCAGAACTGCAACAACTCGCGGTGATACAGGTCACACCGCTTGCTACCGGGGTTCGCAATTAGAACGTAACGCGGTGATGGCATGAGTTATTCGATGTCACCCATGTAGAAGAACTCTGGGGCGTTTCCTGCTTCAAACGGACCCACTTCGTTGTGTTGTGCCAACGTGGATAGCTCCTTGCAGACTTTCGTCAACATCCCAATTCCGGCCTCAGTCAGCGCGTTAATGTCCAAATTCAGCCGATCCAGATTTGAAATGTCGGGACAGTTCGCCAAGGCTTCCGCGCCCTGATCCGAAATGCACCCGGCTTGCAAATCGAGCACTTTGAGCCGCTTCAACATCCCAGACTTGACGATCTCTTTCGCACCCTCATCGCCGAAGTCCGTCAGACGCAGGAGCAGATATTGCAACTGCGTCCAGTGGGTCGCTTTGCAGATCGCCCGTAGTTGCTTCATCCGAATGTAAGCGGCCTCGTCTTCGACCGCATGGGTGTGACAAAGTAGATGCGTCAGTTTCGTGATGCTCTTGTTCTCCGCCAACTTTTCAAGGGGATAATTCATCGAGTGGTACAGTTGCAAGATGCGCAGTTGGGGCATCGGCAGCGCGAAGAGTTTGTTCGCGTCAACACGGTGAGCCAGCAAGTAAATCTCTTCGACGTTCGGCATCTGCTTGACGAAGTGGTGCGCCATCTCGCCGGTCATTTGGCACTGATCGGAGTCTTCAAAGTTCTCGCCATGTTTGTTCCCAAGGTGGAACATCCGTAAGCCGCCGAAGTGTGGGAACTTGGCGAGCAGGTGCCAGACGACATCTTCGGAATCGACATCGTCCGGAATGTCAGGACCGGGTTGATACGTCCCGTCCACATATGTTGGGATGTTTGCGGCATCGGCTGGTTCTTCGTAGGCGCTGGTTTCGATCGTCAGCCGTTGGAGGAACCGGAGTTCAGGGGTCCGAATCATGGCGCGAACGAGTTCAACGCCAAGGTTCGGAATCGACAATTCGGTCAACCATCCCCACCGGAACTTGTATAGGATTCGAGTATGGCTATCTCCAGACTTCTTCGGGGCGAGTAAAAACGGTGCGAGTGGCCCGAGCCATTCTTCTTGATGCGTCTTCAACAGCGCCGCTTCTTTCTTCATCAACGCGGTTCGTTGCGGTTTCGGCAGTGTCTCGTCTTCCAGCGCCAACTGGACTTGCATGAACTCGCCACGCGGGTTGTTTTGCTCCATCAGATAATCCGCGTAGGCGGACCACGCGGCGTTGTCATCGGGGTGGGCGATGAGGGTTTTCTCGAACGCTTCCGAGTCGCTGCTGCTGGCCTGGGGCGTCGTTTCCGTGTAACCCTTGCCGGTTTTTTCGCGGACGAGTTTTTCGGCTTCGGACTGGGCCTTCTCCGCAGTCGGCCAATCTTTGATTTGCGTTTGGCCTGTGGTGCCAATCTTACCGTAGGTGACGGTGAACGACGGGCCGGTCACGTCGATGTTCCAGAACTTGTGCGACTTCGCGTCGCTGAATTGAAACGTTCGCATCGTCACGCCTTTCGGGATTGAACCGTCGATCGTTACTTTTCGTATTGACGGGTAGAAGTGCAGGAAATGGTAACCGCGTCCTAAATGCGTGGCAAGCGTGGCCGAACAAAGGGTGTCGCTCTTGATTTTGACATTCCCGGCGAACCGGCGACGTGAGTCGCCTGGGTAAGAACCTGCCACCGGATTGTGGCAACCACCCGGCAGCTTACGCAGCCGGTTCGCCGGGATCACCAGCCCAATGGGCTAGAACTTGAGTTCGATTCTGCTCAACAGCAAGCGGACGGGAAATTCACCCGGAACCTTAAGCGTAACCGATGCAAACTAACCGATCGGGGCGAATTACCCAGGCCCCGAATTTTGCCTTGCCTTCCTATTTGGCCCAAAATGGGGTAGGCTCCATAGACGTTATTTCTTCCCGTGCGAAACGGTTATTCTTCCCAAAGTGTGCAGTATGGGCCACTCGCGTTGGTTCGGATTCCAGGGCAAACTCTTCGGCCTCATCGGGCTATTCTTGCTCGGCTTTCTCGCCGTGCAAGCGGTCATGTTCACGGCCATCAGCAAGGTGAAAATCGAGGGGCCGCTCTACGGGCAAATCATGAAAGAGCGCGATTTCATCAGCGAGCTTACTCCGCCTTCGTTGTTCATTCGCACGCCGTACAATCTTTGTTTGCAGATGGCACTCGAAACCGACCCGGTTCGCGTCAAAGACTTGAGCGATCAGTTTCGCAAATCCGAGCAAGA
This sequence comes from Fimbriiglobus sp., assembly GCA_031368205.1. Taxonomy (GTDB): domain Bacteria; phylum Planctomycetota; class Planctomycetia; order Gemmatales; family Gemmataceae; genus Fimbriiglobus. Next base: position 10,737 of record JANLRE010001096.1, read on the forward strand.
GTACACCAAATCCTACGAGTACTGGAGTTCCACGCTACCTGACGGGCCGATCCGCACGAGCCTGCGTGAAGATGCACACGGTCGCGCCGTTGAATTTTTCAAGGTCGCCAACCGAGATTTCTTACGTTACTTCGAACCCGGAGTGCCAGCGCCCGATCGTGAGAAAGCGATCGGGGTTTTGAAGTCGAGCCTTCGAGACCTTTACGACAAGCAAAAAGCCGGCACGGACAAAGTCGCACAACTGGCAGTGGAATCGAGTAAGAAAGTCGAGGCTTCGGCCAACGATACTTTGAACTATTGGTCCACGGTGACCGTTGCCGTGAGCATCGTGGTCCTCGTGATCCTCATTCTCGTCGGGTGGTACATCACCCGTGGAATTGTCGGGCCGACTAACGAACTCATTCACACGATGCGGGACATGGCGGAGGGGGCAGGCGACCTCACCGCGCGGGTGAAGGTAACATCCAACGACGAGATTGGCGAACTGGCTTCGACCATCAACGCGGTGTTGCAGAAGATTCACGATCTGGTTGTCAGTGTGCGCGAATCGAGCATCCAACTCTACGCGAGTTCGACCGAGATTGCCGCGACCGCACGGGAGCAAGAATCGACGATGCAAACCCTCGGCGCTTCGACGAACCAAATCGCCGCTGCGGTGAAACAAATTTCGGCCACGACGCACGAACTGTCCACCACGATGAACGCGGTTAGTGCCGGTGGCCACCAAACCAACGTACTGGCCACGGCCGGGCGGACCGGGTTGACCGGCATGGGTAACACCATGCAACGGCTCGCGGAAAGCACGAACTCGATTTCGTCCAAGCTCAGCGTCGTTCGGGAGAAGGCGAACGACATCAACGTCGTGGTCACGACCATCACGAAAGTGGCGGACCAAACGAACCTGTTGTCGATCAACGCGGCGATTGAAGCGGAGAAAGCCGGCGAGTACGGGCGGGGCTTCCTCGTGGTCGCCCGTGAAATTCGTCGGCTCGCGGATCAAACCGCCGTGGCGACTCTCGACATCGAAAACATGGTCCGGCAGATGCAAGGGGCCGTATCGGCGGGTGTGATGGAAATGGACAAGTTCACGGATGAAGTCCGGTCGGGCGTGGGCCGGGTGTCCGAAATCAACGGCCAAATGGGCCAGATCATCGAACAAGTTCACGGCCTGAACGACCGCTTCCAGATCGTCAACGATTCGATGGCCCAACAATCCGGTGGTACGAAGCAGATCAACGACGCGATGCTTTCGCTCGCCGCCGGGGTGCAACAAACGTCCGCATCGTTGAAGGAATTCCACTCCGTCACGAGCAACCTCCGCGAGTCCGCCGATTCGCTGAAGCAACAAGTTTCCAAGTTCAAAGTCTCGGGGTGATACCGTGCTCTGTCTCTTTCTCCGCGCGGGCACGGAGCGGCTGGCCGTGCCCGCGTCGTCCGTGGTGGAAGTGGTCCCGGCGGTACGGCTCCACCCCGCTCCGGGTGGTCCACCGTGGCTGGCGGGGTTATTCCGCTTTCGCGGTTCGGTCACCCCGGTACTGGATTTGCACCGATTGATCGAAGGAACCCCCTGTCCGGTTCGGCTAAGTACGCGGATTGTCGTGATCGAAGCCCAGGTCCACAACGGTCCGAGGCATCTCGGATTATTAGCGGAACGGGTCACGGATTTGAAAGCGCTCACCACAATCGGTGCCGGCTACAAGTTCGGCCAAGCGCCCAACGGACCGGACTTGGGGCCGATCGTCGCCGATGCCGAAGGCGTGGTGCGGATTCCGGACATCAGCAAACTGGTCCCGCTCGCCTACCAAGGATTAACCTTTGACGTGAGTGACGTTCCGAGTCGTTAGGGCTATCTCGGCTTGACTAATCCCAACCACGAGCGACATTAAACAGGAATTCCTAGCTCCCGGCTCGAGCTATCGTCCTGGACTCCTGTTAGATGAAACACACTGAGCGACTTTCGTGATGAACCGCGTCTCGGGATTGAGGGGCAAACCTCAAACCGTGAACCGACGATTCATCCCTCGGAAATCGGCTCTCCACTTATAGAAGTCGCCAGGAATTGAGGACAGGATGGACGAGATCACGACGAAGATCGGGATCGTCTTGGGAAGGCACCTCGGCTTATCGCCGGGGTCGCTCGGCACGCGGATGATCGAGTCCGCCATCCGCCGGCGGATGGAGCTGACCCAATCCAGTACGCCTCAAGCCTACGCGATGTTGGTCGAGTCGAGCCGCGTGGAATTGGACGAACTGACCGAGGCGGTCGTCGTCCCGGAGACGTGGTTTTTTCGGTACCCGGAATCGTTCACGGCGCTGACCCAATGGGCCATTGCCCGTCGTGGCAAAAACGGGACGTTGCGACAATTCCGCGTGTTGAGCGCGCCGTGTTCCACGGGTGAAGAGCCGTACTCGATCGCAATGGCATTGTTGAACGCCGGCCTATCACCGGGTTCCTTTCGCGTGGAAGCCCTGGACATCAGCAAACGGGTGATCGAGTTTGCCAAAGTGGGGGTCTACAGTTCGTCGGCGTTCCGTGAAAGCGGTGCCATTCCGACGACACGCTTCGTGGACGTGGAAGCCGGGAATCACACCATCCGGCCCGAAGTTCGACAATCGGTGTCCTTCCGCGTCGGAAATTTAACAGACCCCAAGGTGATGGTCGGGGAGCCACTGTTCGACGCCATTTTTTGTCGGAACCTGTTCATCTACCTGACCGATGCCGCCCGCCGGAGTATCGTCAGCACCTTCGATCGCTTGCTTTACCCGGACGGGTTAGTGTTCGCCGGGCACGCGGAACCGCTCGGGTTAATCGACGGGCGTTACAAGTCCGCCGGAACCCCGCAAGCGTTCGCGTTCACCCGAACCGTCGGCGCGCCGGCGTCCCACGTCCCGCCCCTGGCAAGTGCTTTTGCGACGATCCCACCGCTCCCAGACAAGGTTGTCGTCAACACGATCCTGAGCAAACCCCTTCCACCGCTTGGTGGCCCGTCAACCCGCTCCCGAAGTGACGGCCCTGTTTCACCGTCGCCGTCGAGTCACTCAACGGTGAAAGCCGGCGCACCGGAAAAAAAGAAGGGCTTGTCCGGGTCGTCCACCAAGATGGCGACGTTAGGTGCGCAGTTGCTCCTGGAGAAAGCACGGGCGGCGGCCAACGCCGGGCAAGTCGCGGAAGCTACCGCTATCTGCGAACAGCTTGCCAAAGGCGGGGCCAACGCCGACACGTTTGCGTTGCTCGGCGTGTTACGGGCGACAGCGGGGGAACTCGTTGCCGCCGAGCGGAATTTCACGCAGGCGTTGTATATTGACCCCGCACATTACGATTCGTTGATTCACATGATGGTCATGGCCCAAAATCGCGGTGATCTCATTGGTGCTGCCAATTATCGACGGCGGGCCGACGCCGCTTCCAAGCGGGAGGGTCGCTGATGAAAACAAAACCGACAGCCTTGCCAGTGCTGACCGACTGTTGGAACCGCATCGGGGTCAAGGGGGACGGCAGTTGCCCGGAACTGCCGAAGGTGACGCATTGCCGGAATTGCCCCGTGTTCGCGCTGGCCGGGTCGCAACTTTACGAACGGGAACCGCCGCCTGGCTACACGGAGGAGTGGACGGAACGCATCGCCCGTGCGGACATCCCCACGCCGACCGAAACAATTCCGGTCGTTCTGTTTCAAGTTGGCTCCGAGTGGTTGGCTCTCGACGTAAAATACACCGTGGAAGTCGCCCCGTTTCGCACGGTGCGGCGTGTGCCGCACCAGACCGATGAAGTGTTGACCGGGCTGGTGAATATCCGCGGGGAATTGCAACTCGCGGTGTCGTTGAAGCATTTGCTCGGTGTATCGGAAATCGACAACCCTAAGTCGAGTCCCACGAACCAAGCGAGTCGGCGGTTACTGGTGGCCGAAAAAGATGGTGCCCGGTGGGTGTTTGTCGTGGACGCCGTTCATGACATTCACCACTTTTTGCGCGTCGATCTCGGCGGCCTGCCGGCAACGGTCTCGGCGGGTTCAAACATTTTTACACACGGCGTGTTTCGGTGGGACGATCGGGCGGTGGGTTACCTGGACCCCGATCGGCTTTTCGACGCCCTGAAGCGGAGCTTTCGATGACGGACTCAACCGACGGTGCCGTCAACCCGATGACCGCACTGTTTCGCCATGAAGTGCAACGGAACACGGTCATCCTCACCGAAGGCTTGTCCGTTCTCGCGGTGGACCCGTCGCACGACATCCTACTGGAACCGCTTGAACGGGCGGCCCAACAAATTAAAGCGGCGGCCCGCATCATTGATTTACGTCCGGCGGGGGATTTGGCCGGCGCGGTCGAAGACGTCTTTTCGGCGGTTCGACGGAAGGCGATCACACTTTCAGGCAACCGCGTCTCGGATTTGCTCACAGCAGTCGATGTCTTCCGGAGCCTTTCCGACCACGCGATGGACCCGACCCAACCGAAGCCGGATGCGGGCTTTTTGAACAGCCTCATCATCGAGCTAAAAACCTGGGCCACCAGTAAACCCGACCCCGTTGCGGAGCCGATTGTACCCCACGCCGTTGCACCCGTTGTCCCACCTCGCGTCGCACCTGTTGTTCCCCCCCTTGTTGCATCCGTGGCAACGCCAACAGTTATCGCCCCGAAGTCAATGGACCCGCACGCGGCAACCCTGTTGGAACTGTTCCGGGAAGAGGTGCGTTCGCTGACCGGCGTGCTGACGGACGGGCTGTTGCAATTGGAAGAAGACGCCACCGATCCGCGCCGCATCGAACCGCTGATGCGGGCGGCCCACTCCATCAAGGGTGCTGCCCGGATTGTGAATTGTGGCCCCGCCGTCGATCTCGCCCACATCATGGAAGAGTTCCTGGTCACCGCGCAGAAGGGCAAGCTCCTCATCACGTCCGCCGAGATTGACCCGCTGTTGCAAGGCGTCGATTTACTCGCGCAGATGGCCGACGCCGACTTGCCGACTTGGGCGGTTGAGAACGCCCAGAAAGTCAAAGACTGTGTCGTGATTTTGGACGCACGCCTTCAGGGGAAACCACTACCTGGCGTAGTTCCCCCGCCTGTGGTTTCGCATAAACCTGTCGAGAAAACACCGACCCCGCCGGTTAGCCCGCCGCTGCCGACCACTGCCACCGTCGCGCCACCATCCGCACCTGTGAAAGTCGATACGCCGGATATGGAAGGCAAAGATCGGGTGGTCCGCATCAGTGCCCAAAGCCTGACACGGCTGCTGAGTCTGGCCGGGGAATCACTCGTCGAAGCCCGGTGGCTACAGCCGTTTGCGCGGTCACTACTGCGGTTGCGGAAACATCAGGATCACCTCGCCGATGTCCTCGAAGATTTGCACCGGGCGTTACGGTCCACCGATGTCCATGACCGGATTTCTCTTGTCACCGAGGACGCCCGCAATCGGATTGCCGACTGCCGTCAAGTGCTGGCGGAGCGGATCGACGAGTTCGAGAAACACGCCCGCCAATCGGACGACTTGAACAGCCGCCTGTACCGGGAAGTGATCGCCAGCCGGATGCGCCCCTTTGCGGACGGCACCCACGGCTTGGCCCGCATGGTTCGGGATGTCTCCAAGCAACTCAACAAAAAAATTCGCTTCGAGGTGAGCGGCCACGACACCGACGTGGACCGGGACATTCTGGATAAACTCGAAGCGCCCCTCGGGCACATGTTGCGGAACTCACTCGACCACGGAATGGAATCGACGGAGGATCGAATCAAAGCCGGGAAGTCCGAAACCGGCACGCTGAAAATCGAAGCCCGCCACCATGCTGGGATGCTGAACATTAGCGTGACCGATGACGGGCGGGGGATTGATCTGAGTAAGCTTCGTCGCAAAGTCGTGGAACGCAAACTCACGTCGCAAGACCTTGCCTCGCGGCTCAGTGACCCGGAGTTGCTGGACTTCCTGTTCCTGCCCGGCTTTTCGACATCGGACACGGTCACGGATATTTCCGGTCGTGGCGTCGGCATGGACGCCGTGCAAGCGATGGCGCAGGCTGTGGGTGGGTCCGTGCGTGTGCATACCAAATTCGGCCACGGTACGACGATCGAATTGCAACTGCCAATTACGTTGTCTGTGGTCCGGGCGGTTCTGGTGCGCATCGCCGGTGACCCGTATGCCCTCCCGCTCAACCGCACCGATCGACTGTTGCGGCTCGCGCCATCCGCCGTTCGGAGCCTCGAAGGGAAACCGCACTTTGAAGCGGACGGTCGCCACGTGGGTCTCGTGCCCGCCCACTTAATTTTTGAACTCCCCGCCGGTGAAACGACGACCGACGAACTCGCCGTGGTGCTGATCGGCGATCGGTCGCACCAATACGGGTTGATCGTGGAGGCGTTCTTGGGCGAACAAGACCTCGTGGTGCGACCGCTCGACTCACGCATCGGAAAGGTGCCGAACGTCGCGGCGTCGGCGTTACTCGACGACGGTTCCCCGGTCCTCATCGTGGACGTGGAAGACGTGACCCGCTCCGCCGCAAGCTTGGTCCAAGACGGCAAACTGCGGCACCAACGCACCAACAAGTCAGCCGCCCGCCGGCGCAAGCGGATCCTCGTCGTCGATGACTCCGCCATTGTGCGCGAGGCCGAACGGCAGATGCTCCAAGGCCGTGGGTATGACGTTGACCTTGCCGTCGATGGGATCGACGGGTGGAACACAATCCGGACCGGGCAGTACGATCTGGTCGTAAGCGATATCGACATGCCCCGCATGACCGGGCTAGAATTCGTGAAGGCCATTCGCGCCGATCCGAAGGTAAAATCCATCCCCGTCGTGATTGTGTCCTATAAAGACCGCGACGAGGACCGTGGCCGGGGGCTTGACGTGGGCGCGAACTATTACCTGACGAAAAGTAGTTTCCACGACGGCCAATTCCTAAAAGCCGTCGAAGACTTGATCGGCGGCCCGGAATCATGACGCCGGGTCAGCCCGACTCCGGCACCAACTCATAGTTTCGTCATGTTGGGTTCTTAATCTGGACTACGGATTCTGTGCTGGGGATTTCCCCCGAGGGGCATGATGGCTCGCATTTTGGTTGTTGAGGATAGCCCCATCCAGGCGAAACACGCGGAGTACATCCTGCGCAACGCCGGGCATGAGGTCGAAGTCGCGGTGAACGGGGCACTCGGTTTGCAAGCCGTGCGGAACAATTTGCCCGATCTCGTGCTCACCGACATGCACATGCCGGAGATGAGCGGTCTGGAACTGGTGCAAGCCCTGCGCACCGAGTTCCCCGGTTTGCCGGTCATCATGAACACGGATCGCGGGAGTGAAGAACTCGCGGTCCAGGCGTTACGCAGCGGGGCGTCGGGGTACATTCCCAAGCGGAACTTGGCACGGGATGTCGTCGAAAGTCTGGAAGAAGTTCTGTCGGTCACGTCGTCGCAAATGAAGATGACACAGTTTTTGAACCGCATGACCGCCGCCGAGTACCGCTTCAGCCTGGAGAACGACACCGACTTGATCTCGCAGGTGGTCGGCCAAGTTGAGA
>JANLRE010001125.1:0-4054 GCA_031368205.1 Fimbriiglobus sp.
CTGCTTCGTAGGAACGATTGCAACCGGCTGCCAACCGCCGCCGTCGCCGTAGTTCACTTCGGCGGTCCACGTATCGGCCCCCGGATCGGTGAAGGTAACGATGCGACTGAACGGCACACCTGGTTGCACTGTGGCCACGCTGCCGACAGTGAGAACCGGGGCCACATTCAGCACGATAATTGAGAATGTCTGTTCAGCCGTGAGTCCGTCCCCATTCGTCACAATCACTTTGACTCTGTACGTACCATCATCGGTCGGACTGAAGATGAACCGTCCGGTGTTCGCGTCGATGCTCGCCCCGGTCGGGAACTGTCCCGTGGCTGCGGGTGCGAGCGAGTACGTCAAGCGATCGCCGCTTACAGTCGTTGATGCGTTCACGGTGAACGCTAACGCCTGCCCCTCGTTCACGGTCGTGGTTGCAATTGGGTCGAGCGTCGGCGGAATGACACTCCTAAGGACTTGCTCGATGCCGGTCAGTTTGGAGTTCGCGGCGGCAAACCCGTCGCGGTCGAAGAGGTCGCTGCCGAGGCGGCCATCAATGACATCGAAATCGCCGGTTACAAATGACCCGACGCGGAAAGTGTCGTTAGCGGTCGTGCCAAACATCATGTCGGACCCGGCGCCGCCAACAATAGTGTCACCATTTCCAAGTGCCGAGGTATTCGGCGTTCGTGGACCAAACCGGGTGACGAACAGTTCGTACCGGCCCGTGTCGGTCGGCGTCTTGCTCGTCACTTCGATGTAAAACAAGCCGCTCGTCGGCAACCGCAGATCGAAGACATTCGCGTCGGCGGACTCGAAGTCGTTATCGCTCTCGTACAGGAGGTTGCCGTTCGCGTCGTAAACCCGCAACACGCCATCAATCGGGTTCGACAGCGCTGGCCGAATCGACGACGAGATGAGTTCGATGTTGATGATGTCGCCCGCCGTGCCAGAGAAGGAGTAGACGTCTTTTTCGGCCAGACCTGCGACGGCGTCGAGGTTGCCACTCACGGACAGTGCGGACACGTTCATCCAGTCGAAGTTCTGGCCCGCAGCAGGCACGTAGCCCGCTTCGCGGGCGCCGATGGTGTTGAACACGTTCAACGCCGGGAAGACGCCGAACGCGGTCGCCGTGCTGAAGGTGCCGTGCGAGCCGGCAACGGGGCTGGCTTCCCGGATCGCCGTGCCGGTGTCGGAGAAGGACAGCTTGATGAGTTCGCGTTCGCCGAAATAGGTGTCGCGCGTGGCATCCAGAAGGGTCGTGCCCACCGACAACGGACTGGCCAGAATGTGGAACGGCGTATAGATGGCATTGAACAGCCCGGTGTAGGTCGGCGTGATCTGGGCGAGATAAGAGGCACCGACGCCCGAATACAAACCGGACCCGATCGGGCCGAACGCATCACCGTGCCGTAAGCCCGCCATGTGGCCGAGTTCGTGGGCGGCAATCGTACTGGTCAGCGCGATGATGTTGGCGACCGTCTTTGCGGGTTGAGTCGTGCCGCCGAGCAGGTCGTTGACGTTGATCGTGCCCCGGCCGTCGCGGATCAAGTTGCGGAAGTCGATTTCGTTCGATTCGCCGCCGATGCCGCCGCCCGGACCGTCGTTGAACACCAGTGTCACAAACTCGCGGCCACTGTTGGCTGTCCACGCCTGAGCGTCCGCGAGATTCATCGTGAAGCGGTAATCGAGACCATTGAAGATCATCTCCAGCCGCGCGATAATTGCCGCCGCCGCCTTACCGCCGGTCGGGGCATCCGTGTTGAGGTAATCGAAATCGCCTCGGGGCAGTTCGGTGCCGGTAGCGAAATCGAGGAACACCACTTGGGTCAGGCCACCATAGAGGTTGTCGTTGCCGTCGCGGCCGTCGATGTAGTCCGCCCCACCCGCCCCGTGGATCGCGTTGGGTCGGGCGTTGCCGAACAGTCGATCGGCGTAACCCGTGCCGACGATGTTCTCGATGCCCATGCCGTCACTGAGTTGAACCCCACCGAAGGTAATGAACGATTGGGTACTGGTGACGGCCAAGTCGAGCTGGATCGGGGCCAGGAAGCCGCTGAAGTCGAGCGTGTCACTGCCCGCATCGGCAGCCGTTTCCACGACGCGATCCGTGCCGGCGTTGGACCCAGCGAAGTAGTAAACGTCGTCGCCGGCCGCACCAGTCAGCGTGTCGTTGCCACCTAAACCAGCGATTTGGTTATCGCGGCTGTTGCCCGTCAGCGTGTCAGCGAAGTTAGTACCGACAATGTTTTCGAGGCCCGTCGAACTCGAAAGTTGGATCTTCGATGACCCGTCGTAGGTTTGCACGGCGGTCGAACTGAGATCGACCGTGACCGCTACCCCCCGACCGCTGAAGTCGAGCGTATCGACATCGAGATTGGCGTCTTCGACTACCACGTCGGATTCAACATTGATGCCGTAGAAGGCGTACCAATCGTTACCCGTCCCGCCGATCAGCGAGTCGTCACCAAGGCCGCCGACGAGGGTGTCGTTCCCGCCCAGGCCGTAGATGGTGTCGTTGCCGCCCAGGCCGTAAATCTGGTTGTCTTTCTCGTTGCCGGTCAACACGTCGTTCGCGGACGTGCCGTAGATGCCCTCGAAGCTGCCGAACAGCCAGATGGTCACACCGTTCACAATCTGCTTGCCGATGTTCAGATCTTGTTCACTACCAATGAGGCCGAGGTTGAACGTCGCCGGTGTCGTGTACGCGGAGAAGTCCACGAAGTCATCGCCCCGGCTCGGTTGATCGAGGTTCGAGGCATCCAGGTTGATGAGTTCCTTGAGCTTGACGTTACCGATGCCGGTGTTCAAGAAGATGTAGTTGTCGTTGCCGTCATCGCCGTAAGCCACGACATCCACACCGCGCCCCAGCAACAGGTAATCGTCGCCGCGACCGCCACTGACGGTGATGCCGTCGGGTTGATCTGCGGTGATGATGTCGTTGCCCGAGTCGCCAAACAGTACGATTTTGCTTGCCAACGGATTGTTGGCGGCGATGATGTCGTTGCCGCTGCCACCGTTCACGGTCACGTTCGTGCCGCCCGATATGGTGACGGAATCGTTGCCGGAACCGCCAAGCACTTTAATGAACAGCCCGCCCGACACACTGACAGCGTCGTTGCCGGTTCCACCGAACACCGTGATCTGATCGCCGCCGCTGACCGTGATGGCGTCGTTGCCACTGCCGCCATCGACGGAAATCTGGGTGCCCTGGAGCACCTGGAATTTGTCGTTGCCTTCCGAACCCAACACGTCGACGCGGCCGTTAACCGTGTTCACCACGAATTCGTCGTCGTTCAGGCCACCGAAAACTGTGATGAGGTCGCCGCCGGTGACCGTGAAGTGATCGTTACCTTGATCGCCAACGACGATCACGTGCGTTCCACCGCCGACGGACACGTTGTCATCGCCCTCGCCAGCGAAGACGGTAATCAGATCGCCACCCGCGATCGAGACGTTGTCGTTGTTCAACCCGCCACCGATCAGGATCTTGCTACCCCCCGTGGTCGTGAAATTGTCCTCGCCGGCGCCGCCGACCGCCGTGATGAGATTGCCGCCTGCCACGGAAACGCTGTCGATTCCGTTCCACCCGGAGACGAGGACACTCGTCGCAGTTCCGTTAACGGTAACCGCGTCGTCGCCCTCCCCACCGTACACCGAAATGTGATCGCCGCCGCTGATTGTCACGAGATCATTGCCGCCATCACCGAGCAGGATCAGGTTCGTGCCGCCGGTGACCAAAATTTTGTCGTTACCTTCGCCAGCAGCAAGCAAGAGGTTCGTGCCGCCACTAATCGTGACACTGTCGTCCCCATCGCCGGTGAAGACCGTGACGAGGTTGCCGCCACCAACCGACACCGCGTCCTTGCCGCCACCCGTCGAGATCAGCACGTTGTTTGAGGCGCCATTCACGGTGACGTTCTCGACACCGACATCTCCGAACACGCGGATCAGCTCGCCACCGCCGATCGACACGCCGTTGTTGCCGCCGCCCGTCGAGATGATGACATCCTTGGCCCAGGCTCCGACGGTGACGTTCTCTTCCCCCTCGCCGCCGAACACCCGAATCAGT
>JANLRE010000002.1:0-4876 GCA_031368205.1 Fimbriiglobus sp.
CGGTGGCCGGTTCGCGGTTGGTCGTGGGCGGCGCGTACTTAGCGTGCTTGTCCCTTCACGACCCGCTCGCGGTCACGCTGATGATGTGCCTGGTGGCGTTGGCAACCGACATGGGTGTAGCTCCCGTTTGGGCGTTCGGGCAGGACGTGGGTGGGAAGTATGTGGGCGCGGTCATCGGCTGGGCGAACATGTGGGGGAACTTCGGCGCCGCGCTGGCGCCGATGGTGTTGGGTCGCATCCGCCTCGGGTTCGACGACCCGAGTGTCGGCTGGAACATGGCGTTTCTGGTGTGTGCCTGCACGCAAGTGGTTGCCGCCCTTGCGGCCCTCGGGATTGATTCGAGCCGCCCGTTGCGCGGTACGGACAAGTGATTATTTCGCGCGGCCCGGCGGCGGGTAATTCTTCGTCGCGTCGTCCAGGACCAGCACCCAATCTTGCAGTTCGCCGGGGTTCAGTGGCGTGAATTCGCGCTCGCCGGTGTTGGGAAATTCGCCGATTGACACCGCGTTGCCGGTGCGGGGATCGAACCACCACGCCACGACTTTGGCCCCTTTGATTGTGGACATCTTCACCTTAAACGCCCGGCCGATTGGGACGTAGACCATCGCATAAGTGCCTTCCACATCGCGGGTCGCCACAAACCGGCGAGTCCCAGCGCCGGGCACCGATGTCGGGACGCGGTCCGTCACCAAGATGCTGTCATCCGGAATCCGCGACAGAAACGGGCGTGACTCCATCAGCTTCCGACCGTGGGCCATTTGGTTCGCGCCGGGGTCGTCGATGGCAACGGTCCAGTGGTTCAACGGCGCGTTCACAGGAGTCCTGTCCGGCGTCCAGAATTGCCAGATGGTGTGGTGCCCGTAGGTGTGGCCGCACGCCCCGGTGAACAAGTCCCAGTACAGCGGCCGGCGGACGACCGCCGCCGTGGAGTGGCCGAGCGTCTTGGCGTTGAACGACACCGGGTGGCCTTCGTAAATCGGCTCGCCGTCAACGACCGGCTTAATCGGCGTGCGGTCGTAGTCCACCTTCGTCTGGTCGTACCGCCCGGTGAACTCCGCAACGTGGCCGTTCTGCCGCATGTTGAAATCGAGCCACTCGTCCGCATGAAAACTCTGAGCGGACCCCTTCCCGCCAGCCGGGTGGAAGGTCATCAGGTGCGACCCGCCGTCGCCTTTCTTGAGTCCGCGCGCCATCGCCCGGATGATTTCTTTCTGGTCGTCGTTCTCCACCGTGCGATCCCCGCCGAGAACCCACACGATCCCTTTGTCTTTGTACCGCTTGCCGAGCCACTCGCCGTAAATCTCCGCGTTCTGTTTCGTAAACAGCGGCTTGTCGCCATTCTCCTTGATCTTGTCGTGCCAATAGCGGCCCCACGTCGGCAGGAACCCGACGCGCAACCCCCGCGCGTTGGCCGCATCCACGACGAAATCGACGTGGTCCCAGTAGTCGTTCGTCGGCCCGTCTTTGATTGCCGGTTTCGTCGGGTCGAGATCGGTCAGTGGTAAATGACCGTAGGCGTTTGGCACGTTGTGTCCGTCGAACTCCGCAATCGCCACCGCTTGAATCACCGTGAAGCCCTGCTTCGCCCGCTTGTCCAGATACTGTTCGACTTCCTCCCGATTCAGCCGATGAAATAGTTCCCAGCCCGTATCGGCCAGCCAGAAGAACGGCTTGCCGTCGGCGGTGACGAGGAACCGCTTGTTGTCGCTGACCTTCAACTTCGGCAATGGGTCAACCGCAAATCCCGCCGTTGCAATTGCCAGAACCGAAGCAACACTAAACACAAGCAACCGGGTCATCACGTATCCTCTTGGGGGAGCAAAAAGAGACTTCTTCATCAGATTAATACTGTACCGATCTTGGCGAAACCGTCCGACTTCATCGGTTTCTCATTTGCACCCTGCCAATGTAAGCATCATGATGGGTGTTCGTCCCATTACCTGCTGTTCTCTCCTGTTGAAAGGAATCCCGTATGCGATCCAAGTTTTTGCTCCTGAGCGTCGCGGTGATCTTCACCGCCGGTACCAGTTCTGCCGAGTTGAAAAAGGGCACGCCCGAAGTGCAGTCGATTTCCGCGCTGGCGTTCGGCCCGCACGGGGTGCTGTTCATCGGCGACCCACAAAGTGGCGTGATCTTCGCCGTCGAAACGGGTGACACCAAGGCTGCTGGGAAAGCTGATGTCAAAGTCGAGAAGCTCGGCGATGCCGTCGGCTCCGCACTCGGCACGACCGCCGAGAATGTGGCGATCACCGATGTCAAAGTGAATCCCGCGTCTGGGAATATCTTTCTGTCCGTGAATCGCGGCAAGGGCAAAGAGGCCATGCCGGTCATCGTCAAACTGAACCGTGACGGCAAGCTCAGCGAATTCGCGTTGAAGGACGTGATGCACGCCAGCGTTAAGCTCCCGAACCCGAACACGACCGATCGGGGTCGGCCCGAGGCCATCACCAGCTTGGCATTCGTGGATGGCAAGGTGATCGTCGCGGGTCTCTCAAGCGAGGAGTTCTCTAGCACGCTCCGCGCGATTACTTACCCATTCCAGGCTGCCGATAAAGGCACCAGTGTGGAAGTCTTCCACGGCGCGCACGGCAAGCTCGAAACGAACGCCCCCGTCCGGACGTTCGTGCCGTACAAGATCGGTGGCGCGGATTATTTGCTCGCCGCTTACACCTGCACACCACTCGTGAAGTTCCCAGTTTCGGACCTCAAACCCGGCACGAAAGTGAAAGGGACCACGATCGCCGAACTCGGCAACCAAAACCGTCCGCTGGACATGATCGTGTACAACAAGGGTGGCAAAGACTACGTGCTGATGGCCAACAGCAATCGTGGTGTGATGAAGATTTCCACCGATACCTTCGCCGACGCGCAACCGATCACCACTCCCGTCCGCTCGGGGACAGCCGGCGTCAAGTATGAAACCATCGAAGAACTCAAGGGCGTGATGCAACTCGACAAGCTCGACAACGAACGCGCCCTGGTCCTCATCAAAGGCGATGACAAGGCATTGACACTGAAGTCAATCCCGATGCCGTAACCAACAACCCCCAAAGCCCACGGATGACAATCCGTGGGCCAACCTGCCAACTCGTAAACCCTGCCCACGGATTATCATCCGTGGGCGTTCTGCTTCACACTCTCTCTGAGTTTCAACGATGTTCCTCGCACTCCTCACATCACTCCTCGTCACATCACAACCACCGAACGCGATCTTTGCACAGGATAACCTCGTGGCGTGGTGCATCGTGCCGTTTGATGCGAAGAAGCGCGGGCCGGTCGATCGGGTGGCGATGCTGAAGAAACTCGGCTTCACGAAATACGCCTACGATTGGCGGGCCGAGCACCTGCCGACGTTCGAGCAGGAAATCTTGGAACTCAAAAAACACAACATCGAACTCACAGCAGTTTGGTTCCCGAGTACCCTGAACAAGGACGCCACGTTCATTCTGGACACGCTTCAGAAGCACAAAATCAAAACGCAACTGTGGGTGATGCTCACGGAGGCGGCGCCGGGTCAGGATCAGGTGGCCAAGGTGAAAGCCGGTGCCGCGATCATCCACCCGCTCGCCGAAGCCGCCGGCAAAGTCGGCTGTCGGGTGTCGCTTTACAAGCACGGCGGGTGGGGCGGCGAACCGGAGAATCAACTCGCGGTCATTGCCGCCGTGAACCTCCCGAACGTGGGGATCGTCTACAACCTGCACCACGGCCACGATCAGGTGAATCGCTTTGAGGAACACCTCAAGAAAATCCTGCCGAAGCTCGACGCCGTGAGCCTGAACGGAATGGAAACCAACGGGGACAAGAACAACCGGAAGATCCTGATCCTCGGCCACGGTGACAACGACGTGTCACTGCTCAAGATCATTCGCAACAGCGGCTACCGGGGGCCGATTGCGATTCTCGGCCACACCCACCCCGACGACGTGCAAGACCGGCTGCAAGACAACCTGGACGGCCTGAATTGGCTGCTGCCGCAACTCGACGGCAAGCCCGCTGGCCCCAAGCCGAAAACCCGCACCACCGACCCAGCACCCAAGCACACGGTTCGCTTCTCCACGGACTTACATCGCATTGAAGTCACTGGGGCGCCGCCTGCCGTCACAGTCGTGGTCGCTAATGGCAGCGATGTCGAAATCTCCGCTCGTCCGACGATTCCCGGCACGAGAAAAATCGCCGATGGTGTCCTGCAATTCACGCCCCGGTTTCCGTTCACTCCGGGAGTGAAGTACCGTGTGATTGTGGGGGATTATCAGACCGATCACGTCGTGCCGAAGCCGCTCCGCGAACCGACGACCACCGTCAGTGCAGTCTACCCCGCCGCCGATAAGCTGCCGGAAAACACGCTGCGATTCTACCTGCACTTCAGCAAGCCGATGACGCGGGGCGATGTCTACAAGTACATCAAACTGCTAGGCAGTGATGGCAAAGAAGTGGTGCTGCCGTTCTTGGAACTTGACGAAGAACTCTGGTCCGCCGATAGCACCCGCTTCACGCTATTCTTCGATCCGGGCCGCGTCAAACGCGGCCTGAAGCCCCGCGAAGAAGCGGGTCCGTCGCTGGAGGAAGGTAAGACCTACACGCTGGTCATCGACCGTGCGTGGGAAGATGAAGACGGCGTGATGATGCGCGAAGCACATCGCAAAAAATTCTCCGTTGGCCCACCAGACGACACCGCCATCGACCCGACGACTTGGAAGTGTGGCGAATCGCCCCGATCTGGCACCTCAACAAGTTACACAATCCGGTTCGGTGCAAAGCGGCTCGATCATGCCTTGGTGCAACGCATGATTTGGGTGGTCGGTCCCGATGGCCGCAAACTCGACGGAACCGTTCGTGCGGATGAACAGTCTTGGAGTTTCAAGCCGGCTACCGATTG
>JANLRE010000011.1:0-3937 GCA_031368205.1 Fimbriiglobus sp.
GCAAAGCTTGTGACCGACGCCACTGATGGATTTTCAAGCGCATCCCGGCGCCGGGATTTCGGCCACCACAACTGATGGCATCAACCTGCTGGTCGGCACAAGACGGCTGTTGGAAGAGCAAGGGATCGCGTTCAGTGACGAAGCGATGTCACTGCTAAGCCAACTCGACGGCACCGGGCAAACGCCGCTATTCGTCGCAAAAAATGGCGTAATCCTCGGGGCGATTGGCGCGCGGGACCGGCTTCGCCCCGAAGCGGTCGGCGTGCTGACCGAGTTATGCGAACTCGGCATCCAACCGATCACATTGCTGACGGGGGACCGGGCGAGCGTGGCCAACGCAATTGCCAGCCAACTGCCGTTCACGACTGTCCATGCGGAGTTACTGCCCGCCGCAAAAGCCGAACATTTGGGTGCGAGCAACGTCGCGTTCGTCGGCGATGGCATCAACGACGCGCCTGCACTCGCGCGGGCAACGGTGGGCATTGCCATCGGCACCGGGACGGAGATTGCGGCGGAGGCGAGTGACGTTGTGATGATGGGCGAACCGCTCCGCCCCCTCCCGATGCTGGTGCGGCTGTCGCGGCAGACGGTGCGAATCATCCGGCAAAACATCATCTGGTTCGGGTTCGGGATGAACCTGTTCGGCGTGGTGTTGACCGGGTGGCTGTGGCCGATCTTCGCCACGGCGCCGGAGTGGTTCGAGAAATCACCGCTCGTCGGGGTGCTGTACCACCAACTCGGGTCACTCGCGGTGTTGCTAAACTCGATGCGTCTCCTCGCGTTTGAACGCACCACAACGAACCGAGCGTTCGTGCGGCTGCGGGGATTTAGCCAGGACATTGACACCCTGTTGTCACGATTGAACCCGGACGAACTCCTTCATGTCATCACCGACCACGCGAAGCCGATTTTGATGACGATATTTACGGTGGGCTTGTTGGCTTGGGTGCTGTCCGGGGTCACGCAAATCGGCGTGAGCGAACAGGCCGTCGTGCAACGGTTCGGGTCAATTCAGGGCGACCTCGCGCCCGGTTTGCACGTCCGCTACCCGTGGCCGATTGAGGCCGTTACCAAGTTGCGACCGGCGGAAATTCGCCTCGTCGAAGTGGGTTTTCGGATGGTACCCGAGGAACGCGCCAAGCAGTCGCAACAAGTCCGCGTCGAACAACAAAAACTGCGACGCCCCGGTGTCACTGTCACCCCGGCCGATTCCAGCATGACCTGGGCCGCTGCCCACGCCGAAGGCATTCAACGCCTGACGGATGAATCGTTGCTCATCACGGGCGATGGCAACTTGATCGAGTTGTTGGCGACCGTGCGCTACACCGTGACCGAGCCGCGAAAGTTCTTGTTCGGGGTACGCGATAGTGACGGCGTGATCCGTTCTGCGGCGGAGTCAGTTTTCCGGGAACTCGCCGCTGGTCAACCGTTTCTGGATGTGCTCACCACAACCCGCGCTGACTTTGAATCCCAAGCCATCAAGCGGTTGAACCAGCGGTTACGCGACGTTTCACCGGACGGTCTCGGCGTGCAACTGGAGGGCGTGACCATTCATGATTTACACCCGCCGCAACAAGTGGTCGCGTCGTACCACGCCGTGGCGGAGGCGATTCAACGGCGTGACAAGCTCGTCAATGAAGCTCAAGCCGATGCAATCCGGACCAAACGCCGCGCGGAGGAAGAAGCGTTTCGCACGGTCCGACAAGCGGAGTCCGCGTCGGTGCAGAAGGTCGCGGAAGCGAGTGCGGCGCGGGATGCGTTCCTGGCATGGGCGAAATCCCGTTCGATGCTCACGTCCGAAGAAGAAGCGAAACTCAGCACCGAATTGGAGGCCCGCGTTAAGAGCGGGCTTGATCGCGCCACTCTGACGAAAGAACTCAATGAGCGCCGCAAACAACTCCTGGCTACGCGGCGATTGCTGACTGACTTCCGGTTGTCACTCGACGCGGTCACGCTGGTTCTACGCGGTCGGGACAAGATTTTCGTGGATGTCGAAAGCCTACCCGGCAAGCGGCATCTGTTGTTGATGGACCCGGAAACGCCACGCTTGCCGCCGATCGCATTCCCGCCCCAAAGCCCTGCCCCGCGCGACAACGGACCATCGCCATGAACCGATTTCTCGTGATGATTCTGCTGCCCATCGCCGCCTTAATCTGGGGCCGCACCGCGTTCTATGCCGTGGATTACACAGAGTACGCCTACGTCACCCGGTTCGGCGAACCCGTTGTGATCCACGACGGCGAGACGGACGCGGGGTTGCACGTGAAGTGGCCGTGGCCGGTGGATTCGGTGTTGCGGATTGACCGTCGGTTACAGGTGTTTGACTTGCCCTCGGTCGAATCTCTGACCCGCGATGCGACGAACAAAACCGTGGACAAGACACTGGCACTGGATGCGTTTCTGACGTGGCGAATACCGGACGCCACGGCAGCGGATCGGTTCGTGCGGACCCTCGGTACGCCGGACCAAGCGAAACGGGTGCTCGGGCCGCAAATCAGCGGGCGGCTGGCGGCGGTCATCAGCAACATGGCGTTGGAAGACCTGATCGCCGTCGCGGACGAACGAGGGATTGACGCCCGCAGCGACCGCCTTCGCAAGCAACTTCTCGGCGATGACGCCGCGCCCGAAAGCGTGCGTGAAAAGATCCGCACGGAGTACGGCATCGAAATCGTTGATCTGCGGTTGCGCCGGTTCAGCTACCCCGAAGCGGTGCGGGCCAGCATCTATGATCGGATTCGCAGCGAGCGGTCACGTAAAGTCGCCGACTACGAAAGCGAAGGCCGCAAGCGCGCCGCCGACATCCTCACCGCCGCCGAGCGCGAAGCCCGCACCACGGAAGCCCTGGCCCGCGCCGAGAAGCAACGTCTCGAAGGCCAAGCCGACGTGGACGCCGACCGCATCCGCAACGAAGCCCACGCGATGGACCGCGAGTTTTATGTGTTCTTGCAAAAGTTAAAAGCGTACCAGGCGATGCTTTCGGAGACCCGCGACGTGTTGCTGCTGTCCACCAAACACCCACTATTTGACTACCTGCTGACCCCGGAGAAGCCGAAGGAACCGATGAAATAGTTGAGCAGTGTCACCGCGTTGTCAGTCCCGCTTTCGTTGTCACGAGTTTGCCATGCGTCGATTGGTCATCGTCACGGTTTTGTTGGTTCTGCTTGCCTACCTCGCTACCGGAATTGCGCAGGTTGGCCCGGATGAGCGTGCCGTGGTGCGGCGATTTGGGCGGGTGGTGGCGCGACCTGGTCCTGGGTTGTGGGTCGGGTTTCCGTCGGGAATTGATCGCGTCGATCGGGTGCAAGTGCGGACGGTTCGCCCATTGGTGGTGGGCTTTATTCCGGAAGCGGTGGAGGACTCGCAAGCGACCCCACCGGGGCAATGGCTGACGGGTGACCAGAACTTGGTGAACGTGCGGTTGGTCGTGGAATATGCCGTGGATGATACCGCTATCGAAAACTATGTCGTGAACAGCGATCAAGTCGATGCCCTGTTGACCCGTGAGAGCGAAGCCCTGACCGCAGAGTGGGTCGGGGCGCGCCCGGTTGATGAGGTGTTGTTGACGGGGCGTGCCGCCTTGCCGCGCTGGATTATGCAACGTCTCCCGGATCGGCTTGTGTCGCACCATATTGGCATCACGGTGCAGCGGGTGAGTGTCGCGGAACTAGCGGCCCCGCAAGAAGTGCAAGAAGCGTTCGCGGCAGTCAATCAGGCCCAAACCGGCATCGTGACCCGCGAAAACCAAGCCCAACAAGAAGCCAACCAACGACTACGCGATTCCGAATCGACCAAGTTCAAACTCGAACAACAGAGCCAGTCCTACCGCACCGACAAGCTCACCGTTGCGAAATCCGACGCTGAAGCATTCACGAAACGCCTCGAACAATACCGCCGATTAAAAGCCACCAACCCCGACCTACTCACCGCCATCTGGTGG
>JANLRE010000027.1:0-24867 GCA_031368205.1 Fimbriiglobus sp.
CTAGCACCCAGGGCATGGCCCCTGGGCTAACAGAACGTGCCTTTCAGGCCCGAAAACCATGAGAATTCACCCGCCAGAAAAATTTGCCAGACCCCTCGCTATGTACATTACCGCGTTTCCACAGGATTCACAATCAACTGGTGTGCAACGAGCTTCACGTACTCCCGGCGAACCGGCTGCGCAAGCTACTGGGTGGTCTACCTCAATCGGGTGGTTGGTTTTTACCCAAGCGACTGACGTCGCCGGTTCGCCGGGAACTTTGTTGTTACCGCATCACGAACCCGATCGGGAACATTTTTGGTCGCGGGACCATCACACCTCGGAGGGTTGTAAACGCTCGGCGAAGTTCCACGGAGTTGTACTTCAAGAAATCTAGCATGGCGGGGTTGGGGTGGTTTAGCAAGTAGTGCCGAGCAAGCTTGCCCATTTCAACGTCGTAGGCTTTTTTGGATTTGGAATGAACGTCGTAGCGGCCACCGTGGCGGCGTAAGTCGCCGTTGAAGTGCGGGCTGATGTGGTACAACTCGTGGAATATCGTGACGAGTTTCTCTTCAAAGGACTGGTCCAAGAATCGCGGCAAGCAGAACGTAACCAAGTACAGAATCTCGACGCCGTTCACGTAGTATCTCTGCACTTGGTAGATCGTTCCACGATAGCGGCGAGTGAGTGCGCCGTCGCGGAATCGCATCGGCGTCACGCGGGCTTGTAAGCCGTACACGCTGCGGTTGCGGGCGGGGGTAAACGTGTAGAGCACGGAACGCGAATGGATGTGCGACAACTCCGGGCAACGTCGAATCACATCTTCGCAAACCGTTTGAATCCGCGTCGTGAAATGAAACACCCGTGCCGGCGTCCCGACCGCTGTTGCCCGTGGCGTGAAAATCGGTTGCACCGGAAGTGGGCGCGATTGCGCCGACCAATGGCGCTCCATCGGCCCACACTGAGCCTGCACCAATGGACCACTGCGGGTTTGTATCAATTCCATTCCCGCCTCGTCCTTGATGTCGATCCGGATTGATGAAGAGACGAAATCCTAGGCGGTCGGGCAATGTGGGTCAACCCATCCCGACCGAAGTTTTGAGTTCTTTCGTGAGCTTGCAAAATCGGGCTAAACCTTCCGCTCAGTCCAGTCGATATATTGGGCACCCTCACACGACACCGCGTTCAACGGACCGGGTGGCCGGCCAGGAGTGCTCAGATGGAACTCGCACGACGTATTTTTGTCAAGCCTCTGGCCATTCTCGGGATGGGCATGGCAGCCAGTCTCTTGACGGGGTGCCAAACGTACCCCGCCGGATTCGGCGGCTTGACGTTACCTTCACCGAACTACTTGCGGCACTACCCGCAGTATTTCCCACCGGACCCGCCGTTCCCACTGCAACGGGAACTGGATTCGATGCAAGACCCGGAAGGTCTGTTGCGTCGTGCCCCAGGCGGTGGCGGTGCTTCAACGCCGTTGCCAGCACCACCCGGCGTGTTGCCCGCACCGGCTCCGGTTGCACCCGCGCTGGCGAAGTAAGCAAACTGTTGATCTGAGCGATCCAGCTTAAAGCCTCGCCACCTGTGCCGGTTCCAATCGGGCTTGCACGGGTGGGGCGGTCGGCTTATAAGCACCTTCCGCGATTGGGAACGCGCCACGATTGCTTGTCATGGATGACCGGCGAGACTGGCGTCCGGCAGAAAGGATTCTGCCCTGCGGGAAGGGGTTTACCGATGGCGCTAGGACGGCGACAACGACCAGCACGGATTCGCTGGTTCGGACTCGGAATTATTCTTGCTACGGCCACTTTGGGGTGTTCCAACACCGATAAGTTATCCACCAAGAATAAAGACCTCTTCCCGACCCCACGCTTACCGGCGCCGAGTAACCTCGACCCGGCAACCAGAGCGGTTACTACGCCGACGGCCAACACGAAGGCGCCGCAATGGAACCCTCGCGCACCAGCACCGGATACTGCGGGTAACCCGGCAGCAGCTAGTGGCCAACCTCAACGCGGTCAGCAAACGCCGTTGGGTGTCGCACCAATTCCGAACAATCCTGCGGTGATGATGCCAACTCCCGCAACTGGAAGTTTCGGCCCGTCCAGTATGAACCAACCGATTCACTCGCCAACTATTCCTGTGATGTCGGGTGAGGGCACCAACACTGGCTTCTTGCCACCGATCGGGCTGCGTGACCCAATGCCAGTGCCACCAACTGATGGCATGACTTCAGCAACAACGGTGTCATCGCCCGGCTCAGTGCTTCCGCCCACGCCTCCGCTTATTTCAACGCCGTTGATGCCGAACCCGTCGAAGTAGTCGTTTACTTTTTGGGATAGATTCGATGGACGATCCGAGCCGCGACGTAGCCGGCTTTGAAGCCAGCATCAATGTTGACCACGGCGACACCGGACGAGCAACTGTTCAACATCGTGAGTAGCGCCGCCACGCCACCGAACGACGCGCCGTAGCCGACACTGGTTGGTACGGCAATCACCGGGCAATCGACCAGCCCGCCGATCACGCTCGGTAACGCCCCATCCATTCCCGCCACTGCAATAATCACGTCCGCTGATGCAAGCTTATCCCGATGTCGCAACAGCCGGTGAATCCCCGCCACGCCGACATCAACGATCATGTCGGCTTTCGCCCCCATGACGCGGGCGGTGACCAAGCCTTCCTGGGCAACGGGCAAATCGCTCGTGCCTGCCGTAACCACCCAAACTTGCCCCAAATTCGCCGGTTGCCAATCTTGGCTCGGTAACCAAAAGGTGCGGGCTAACCGATCTTGATCCGCCGCCGGGAAACTTTTGCTCAACGCATCGGCTTGCTCGTCACTCACCCGTGTGGCGTAAGCACATTGCCCCGCTTCGTTGAGACGGCGAATGGCACTCGTCGCCCATTCCGTTGTCTTTCCTTCAGCCAGAACGACTTCGGGAAACCCGCACCGCTGTTCGCGGTTCAAATCCATTGTGGCAAAGCCAAGATCGCCGTCCGACTCGTGAAGTTGCTGAACCGCATCGTCGATCGCCAGTTGCCCCGCTTGGACAGCGAGTAGCAAAGCCTTAATTTTGTCGGGGTTCATGGCGCGGTCTCAAGGTGTTGAAATTGTCGTGTTTATAGGTGTGCCATCAGGTTCCCGGCGAACCGGCTGCGTAAGCTGCTGGGTGGACAGCCACGAGCGGGTGATAAGTTCTCACCCAGGCGACTCACGTCGCCGGTTCGCCGGGAAGGCCAAAAATCCGCAGGCACTCCGGTCATCTTCAAATTATTGATAGGAACCGCTGTGTGGTGCGAAGTCTGTTGATCGACCAACTTGAACAAAAATCTCGACTTTGCCAATCCGACTGAATTCGGCGGACCGCACAACCGATAAGACCGTTACGACGACCACGAATCCCGTGGCACGTCTGCGCTCAAGGAATTGCGGAGTGACCAACATGAAGCTGATTTCTTTGGCTTTGGTGGTAGTCACCGCGTTGGCAACCGTGGGCGTCATCGTCAGTCGTGGCCAACAAGTTCCCGCGCCAATTGGAGCATCCGGGTTGGCACCTGACATCCAGCCGACCAAGTCGCGGATGCAAAAGCTCGACATTGATTACAAGCCTGAAGAACGCAAAAACATCGCCCGGATTGAACTGGTCGTGTCCCGCGACCAAGGGCAGACGTGGGAAGTGATGGACGCAGTCACGCCGGACAAAGATCACCTCGTCTTTAATGGCAAAGATGATGGACTCTATTTCCTGAACATGGTGATCGTCTTCCGAAACGGCACCCGCGATCCGAAGGATGTCGCACTGGCGGCCCCGGCACTGAAGTTACTGGTCGATGCCACCGCGCCCGTTGTGAAGATCACGAACACGCAACGGGTGGGTGAAGAGGTCATCGTCGATTGGGCGATTGACGAAAAGTACCCGAACGATGCCGCGACGCAGGTGCTGTATAAAGCCAGTACCAACCCCGCCAATGAATGGCTTCCAATACTAAGTTCTGCGATTAACAAGCGGAGCGCCCGGTTCAAACCGTCGCTGAACGGGCCGATTGCGGTTCGCGTCATGGCCCAAGACTTGGCCGGCAACGTGGGCGATGTTGCCCGTGAAGTTCCGGTGGGGATCACGGCGTCCTACACGCCAACTAACCCGCCAGCACGCCCGACACCTACACTGGAACCGCCCACCGCACCAGTGCCCGTGCTGCCTACGACACCACTTGTTGCGACGAGCGGACTACTTCTGCCAACCAACCCGGTGACGGTTCCCGTCGAACCCGCACCAATACCACCGGCTCCAGCGTTACCACCCAACACCCAGCCGGCTTGGGCAGCGACTCCGGTCGGTGGCGTGCAACAACCTGTTGCCCCAGCGCCGATGCCAACGCCACTCACGTCAGCACCGCCCGCACCACTCCCGATGGCCACGGATCATGGGTTCCAGCCTGTGGCAACGGGTTCGGGGATTAGCTCCCAGCCAACATCAGCACCTGCCAATACCCAACTCATCAACTTCACGCGGTTTGACTTGCAGTACCAACTCGAAAACGGGCCGTCAGGGATCAGCAAAATTGATCTCTATGTCACCCGTGACGAAGGCCGGGCGTGGGTTCGGTGGAGCCAACACGACAGCCGCGAAACGCCACTTCGTGTCGCCCTTGATGTCAGCTTCAACCAGAAAAACATCCAAATTGAAGGCGATTACGGGTTCAAGCTCGTGCCAACCAGTGGGGCTGGGCTAAGTGACGGTGCCCCCATGCCGGGTACGCCACCGGAGTTGCGTGTTCATGTTGATCTCACCCCGCCACTTGTCGAAGTGGGTGCGCCGGAACCGGACCCGAATCAACGCAACGCAATGGTGTTGCGGTGGCGAATCACCGATCGCAACCCCGGCAAAGAACAAGTCTTGATCGAATGGAGTGAGCAACCGAACGGCCCCTGGAGTTCCGTCGCCGCTTCGGATTCTGGAACCGCACTGGTTGCCGGGCCGATCGCAACGACTCCGACTTCCCAACGGGTGCCGAACACGGGGTCTTACACGTGGGTGTTACCGTCAACGCTACGAACCCACAAAGTTTACCTGCGCTTTTCGGCGTGGGATGCCGCTGGGAATAAGACCGAAGCCGCCAATCCGCAACCGTTCTTGGTCGATCCCCACAAACCCAAAGCGCGAATTCAAGGCATCCTGACGGCGAACGTTGCGCCAAGACCATAATTTATGCTGGTCTCGGCGCGATTTCTCACAGTCAAGTGTGAACCGTTCGGCGGATTTTCGCTCAATTTTCAAACACATCACCCAATTTGCAGCTAAGTTTGAGCGTCTCCAAACGTCCTTCCCAACTAGCTTGCCCATGACTGAAAAATTCGCCGAAACTTGGGTGACCACCCCGATGCAGATGCTAACAGGCGGGCATCTCGATGCGTGCTTGGTTCACATCTACCCATCCGGCCCGGCAATGGGGCGACGGTACGCACTCGGCAAAAACACTTGGTTGCTGGGTCGGGGCGAAGACTGCGACATTCGCGTGAATGAAAACTCCGTGTCCCGCAAACACGCCAAGATTGACCCCACGCCGACCGGGTATGTCGTCAACGATCTCGGGAGTACCAACGGCACCTTCGTGAATGATGTCGTGACCGGCGGAAATTATCTGCTCCGAGATGGTGACTATCTTCGGGTCGGCAACTGCATTTATCGTTACCTCGGCGGCGGCAACATCGAATCGGAGTACCACGAAGAAATCTACCGCCTGACGATCATGGACGGTCTCACGCAAATTCACAACCAACGATACCTACTCGATTTTCTCGAACGGGAACTCGCCCGATCCAGCCGACACCAACGGCCACTTTCCGTGCTGATGATTGACCTCGACCACTTTAAGTCGATCAACGATGAAAACGGTCACTTGTGCGGGGATTTTGTCCTGCGTGAACTCAGCGAACGCATTCGACACGGCGTTCGCCGTGAAGACCTCTTTGCCCGGTACGGCGGCGAAGAATTCACAATGGTGCTGGTCGAAACGCAGCCGGAACAAGCCATCGAAGTCGCGGAGCGGTTACGGCTGACGGTAGCAGACACTCCATTTGTGTTCGATTCCAAATCAGTTCAAGCCACGATTAGCATCGGCGTGGCGACGACGCAGGGCGAACGAACCTTCACCCCGTTAGACATTCTTCACCAAGCGGACGAGCTGCTTTACGCCGCGAAGCGCAACGGCCGCAATCAAGTCGTGGCAAGTTCCACTGCCCTTACCCCGTGATCGATCCTCCCATAGGCTGGCACAAGCCGCATGTGACCAGCGGTGGGTGACTAGCCAGGGGAGGCGTTTCGTGAAAGCTGTTGTGTTCGATCAACCGGGGAATCCGGCAAGCGTACTTTCGTTACGAGACGTGCCGACACCAACACCCAAGCGGGGTGAGGTTCGGGTGCGGATGTTGGCCAGCCCGATCAACCCGTCGGATCTGCTGTACATCGAAGGCCGGTACACCGTACCCGCGAAATTGCCTGCCACACCGGGGTTTGAAGGGGTCGGCGTCGTCGAACAATCCGGCGGTGGGCTACTTGGGTGGTTCATGAAGGGGCGACGGGTCGTGGTCTTGAACGATCGTAACGGGAATTGGTCCGAACAGACCATTGCCTCCGCAAAACTAGTCATCCTCGTGCCGGCCAGCCTGACCGACGAACAGGCAGCGATGTTTTTCGTCAATCCCGCAACGGCACTGGCGATCACCCGTTACGTACTTGCGGTGCCGCCAGGCGGTTGGCTACTTCAATCCGCAGCAGGTAGCGCCCTCGGCAAGATGGTGATTCGACTGAGCAAACACTTCGGATTCCGGACCATCAACATCGTGCGACGCCGGGAACAGTTTGAGGAACTGTTGCAACTCGGTGCCGATCATGTCTTCCTCGATAGCGACCCGTTCCTTGAACAACTCCCCGCGATCACAGGCCAGAACGGCGTGTTGTACGCAATGGACGCAGTCGGTGGCATGACGGGGGCGAAGATACTTCAAGCACTGGCACCCGGTGGCAACGCTGTGTTGTACGGCCTGCTATCTGGTGAGCCGATTGCCCTCGACCCCCGGTTGCTCATTACGGGTAGCAAATCGGTGCAGGGGTTCTGGCTTGGGGATTGGATGAAGCAGCATCGCTTACTGAAAAAGCTGCGAGTCCTGCGTGAAGTCCGTCAACTCTTGCAAGCGGGCGTACTGAAGTCCGAAATCGGCGCGTCGTTTCCACTCGAACGGGTCCAGGAGGCCGTCAAACTCGCCGCAACGCCGGGTAAGTCCGGCAAAGTGTTACTGCAAATCAGCCAATCAGCGCGCTAAAAGCCTGTTAGCCCGACGCGGGGTGAGCGTCACATGTGTTGGTGAAAGGTTGCATCCAGGTTGTCGGATTTCAGGCTGAAAGCCTGGGAGCACTCAGCCCAGGGTGAGCCGCTTCGGCGTAACCCTGGGTTCACGGATCGCTAGTCCTAGCAGTCTGAAAGGCTGCGAGCCGAGAGTCCGCAACGATGGCTGTCAGCCCTTCAGGCTGAGTCTGTTTTCGGGGTGGACCCAGGGCGTCGTCGCCAAGCCTCCTCGCCCTGGGCTGGGTGCTCCCAGGCTTTCAGCCTGAAGACAAAGAATGCCAGTGCAGTGAACAAATTTCCGACCAACACTCGTGACGCTCACCCGTCATGCACACACGAGAGACAAAAATGCTGTTCCGTAGCGCGTTTCTGCTTCTGGTTCTGTCTGTCCCGATCCTTGCAATCGTGGGCGACAACAAATTCGTGGTCGTGATAATCAAGACGGAGAAAGGCGAGATCGAAGTCGAACTCGATGCCAAGAACGCACCAAGTACGACAGCCAATTTTCTGCGATATGTAGACGCCAAGCATTACGAAACTGGACGATTCCACCGCACGGTGACAGCAAATAATCAGCCCGACAACACCGCCAAAATCGAGGTCATTCAGGCCGGTGTTCCTATCGCCAAAGAGAAGGAAACCTTCCCCACGATCAAGTTGGAGCGAACACGGGACACAAAACTGACACACAAAGACGGCACGATTTCAATGGCCCGTGACGGTCCGGATACCGCTACGTCGGACTTCTTCATTTGTGTCGGCGATCAACCGGAACTCGATTTCGGCGGCAAGCGAAACCCGGATGGGCAAGGCTTCGCCGCGTTCGGCCGAGTGGTGAAGGGCATGGATGTCGTTCGTGCAATCCAGAAGTCTACCGCTGACGGACAGGTATTGAAACCGCCGATCATGATTCAGTCGGTCACACGGAAGAAGTAGACACCACGTCGATGCAACTTCAGGCGCTGTGACCAAGTCGTTACAGTGACGTGCTCAACTATTGTAAGCTAGACGTCGTCTACTCTTCTGTTGATGCACTGTGCCGCGTCTGGCGTGGTGATCCGGTTGTGGGAGGGCGTTCGATGACACCGCGATTGTTACATTTGGCCGGTCCGTTGGTCGTGGCCATGTTAGCCTTGGGAGTTGTGATGACACCATCGACCCGCGCCGCTGATGTCGGATTTATCGAGTCCTTCTCACTGGCGAAGGACCGCACGGCGAGCTTGAAACAACTCATTCCGGGCACTGAAGATTTCTACTACTACCACGGCCTGCACGCCCTCAACACGGAGCAGTACGAGACGTTCGTCGAGCAAACCCGCCCGTGGTTGGAGCGGTTCGGCCAGACGCCGCGGCTGACGGAGTTGCAGACCCGGCACAGGCTGTTGACCTACGATCAAGACCCGAAAAAGACGCTGGAATTCATTCGTGCCAAACTCGGGTTGAGTTTCTATCACGAACGCGAACTCTTTGGCGTTCCACCCAATTTGCCGACTAAGCTGGACCCCAAGACGATCGCACGCGACACGCTGCGCACGCACTCAATCGCCCGTTGGCAAAACCTGGATAACTTTGAAGACTCTGCCTTGGATTGGCTCGCTGGCCTGGAGTTACCTTGGGAGAAGCGTCGTCATCTGCTGCAACGGCTCACCCGTCCGGACATTGCGAACCTGCCGAAACTTGTCGCCGAGGACATGAAGGAACCGCATCCGCAGGGATTCGGGGCGTATCCGATTCACAGCCTGATGACACTCACGCAGCTGGAAGACCTGCTGAAACTGAAGCCGGAGTTGCTCAACCAAACGCCGTTCGTGAACGCCTATGTGCCGAAGCTCCACCCCGGTGCGGACGACGATTGGAAGCGCGATCGGACACTCACGAAGACCTACCTGGAACGGCTGCAATTGTTTGTCGATCGCCTCGCCCCGTCGCACAACGCCCTCAAAGCGCACGTTCTCTATCACCGACTTGCCTTCGATCGCGCCCAAGGACTCTTCGACAAGGATCGCTTCCTGACGTATTTGAAACTGCCACGCCATCAGCCGTACATGGCACCGAAGTGGTTGGAGCGCAATGAATCGCAGCAGTTCCCCGCCGACCTCAATGCCGACTACACGCCGATCACGTTGCTCCCGCGCATCGGTACGGACGAAGAATTGGTGCGCAGCTACCTGCGGTATTTCTTCATTGAAGCGACGGGGTACCAGGAATTCGAGCCGTACATCAACGACACGTACTTGAAGCACCTCTTCGCCGAAACGAAGATCGAAAACGGGCTGGGTGACGCCGAAGTGATTGCGTCCCAACTGCCACCGGACCTGTTTCGCGCGATCAAGGATCGCATCGACATCGACTTCGCACCCACTAACAAAACCGAGTTCACTGCCGATGAAGTGGTGAAGCTCGATCTGTTCGTAAAAAACGTGCCGAACTTGCTCGTGAAGGTGTTCGAGATCAACACCCGCAACGTCTATCGGACCCTGCAACACGAAGTGGATACGGACATCAACCTCGATGGTCTCGTGGCCAATTCCGAGAAGGCGAACCCGTACCCCGAACTGCCGTTGCGCCGCGTGGGCCGCAAGTTCGAGTTCCCGGAAATCACCAAGCCGGGCGTGTACATCATCGACTTCATCGGCGGTGGCAAAAGTAGCCGGGCACTGATTCGCAAGGGGCGGTTGCACCCCGTGGTGACGCCGGGCACCGCCGGGCAGGTCGTGACCGTCGTGGACGAGACGAACACGAAAGTGCCGGACGCCATGCTGTGGTTGAACGGCCAGGAATACCGGGCCGACAAGGACGGCACGATCACGGTGCCGTTCAGTGCCACGCCGGGGCGGCGACCGATTGTGCTGAGCCGGGGCGAGTTTTCGTCGTTGGATTATCTCGACCACAAGGCCGAAATCTACCGGCTGAACGCCGGGATTCACATCGACCGGGAATCGTTACTGACCCAGAAGGTCGCCCAAGTTCTGATCCGCCCCGCCGTGTTCTTGACCGACAAGCCGGTGTCCGTCAAGTTGCTCGAAGACGTGCGGCTGCGGATCACCTCGGTGGACCACGCGGGCATTCCGACTTCGGTTGAAGTGGCTGACGTGACGCTTTTCGAGGACCGTGAAACCACCCATGAAATCCGCGTCCCGAGCCGGTTGGCGAGTTTGACCGTGACGCTCACCGCCAAGATCAAGAGCCTGAGTGACAACAAATTCGTGGACGTGAGTACGACGGAAAGCTGTGTCCTCAACGCCATCGACCGCACCGACAAGATCGAAGACTTGCACTTCGCCAAATTTGGCACAGAGTATGTCATCGAAGTGCTGGGCCGCAGTGGCGAAGCGAAGCCGGATCGGGCGGTCTACTTGGCACTCAAGCACCGGGAGTTCCGCCAACCCGTCACCGTCACGCTGAAGTCGGACGCCCAAGGCCGCGTGAACCTCGGGCCGCTGTCCGACATCGTCAGCGTGACCGCGACGGGTCCGGAAGGGACGGCGCACGCCTGGACGCTGCCCACGGACCACCACACGTACCGTCAACTGGTTCACGCCAAACAGGGCGAGGCGGTGAAGCTGCCGTACCTCGGCACCGCTGCTGAACCGACCCGCGACGAGTTTGCCTTGTTCGATGTGCAAGGCGCGACGATTCGCGCCGACCTGTTCAATTCGATCGTGCTACGAGATGGTTTGATCGAACTGACCTTGGCAGCGGGCGACTACGATTTATGGCTGAAACGCAGTGGGGAGCGCATCCGGATTCGAGTCGTGGCCGGTGTCGATGAAGCCGGTTCCATCCTGGGCCAAGTCCGCCATCTCCAACGCGCGGCGCTGCCACCCGTGCAGATTGAACGCCTCGTCGCGGATGCGGACGCGGTGACGATTCAGTTGCGGAACACCTCACCGTTCACGCGGGTTCACCTGTTTGCCACGCGGTATCGGCCCGCATTCTCCGCGTTCACCAACTTGGGCAAAGTCCGCGCCGCCGAACTGGATGGTATGGAACCCGGTCACGCGGAGTCGGTTTACCTGACGGGTCGCAACATCGGGGACGAGTATCGGTACGTGCTGGACCGCCGCGGGCAAAAGAAGTACCCCGGCAACACGCTCGAACGGCCGATGTTGTTGTTGAACCCGTGGGCGGTCCGCTCGACCGAAACCGGGGAGCAACAAGCGGCCGGCGGGGAAGCGTTTGGGAGCAAAGGCGGGGCGACGGCCGCGAAATCGGCGGCCCCGGCGGCGCCGAGTCCCGCACCGTCCGCGCCACAATTCGTGGGCGACTTTGCGAACCTCGACTTCCTCGCGGATGCGTCGGCGGTGGTGGTGAATCTGGTTCCGGACAAGGACGGCGTCATCAAACTGCCCCGTAGCGCCGTCGGCCCGCACGCGATGTTGCAAGTGGTCGCCGTCGATCCGCTGCACACGACATCGCGGCATTTCAGCTTGCCGGAATCGAAGGCGATGTTCGCCGATTTACGACTACGCGACGGCCTCGACCCGGCGAAGCACTTCGCCCAGCAAAAGCAAATCAGCGTCCTGCCAAGCGGTCAACCGTTCGTGCTCGCGGACGTGGCGGGGAGCCGGTTCCAGACTTACGACAGCTTGGCCAAGGTGTACGGCCTGTTCGCCACAATGTCGAAAGACCCGAAGCTCGCCGAGTTCGCGTTCCTGACGACGTGGCCGGCGAAAACGATCGCAGAAAAGCGCACGCTGTACTCCAAATTTGCCTGCCACGAGTTGAACTTCTTCCTGTCGCGGAAGGACGCGGCGTTCTTCAACGCGGTGGTGAAGCCGTACCTGGCGAACAAGAAGGACAAGACATTCCTCGACCACTACTTGATTGACAGCCGGTTGTCACAGTACGTGCAACCGTGGCACTTCGGTCGCCTGAACGCCGTCGAACGCATCTTGCTCGCCCAACGCATCCCCGGTGAACCCGTGAAAACGTCACGGCACTTGAGCGACCTGTTGCGGTTATTGCCGCCCAACGTCGAGCGGCAAATCTTCAACTTCTCGCTCGGCATCGAGAGCGGCGCGATGTCCACGTCGAACGAGTTCGGCGCGGTGAAAGCAAAGCGTGATGATGCGGGGAAGAGTCGCGGGGCATTCCCCCCAGGGGTGAGCATGAACATGAGTGCCGCACCCGCTGAAGCGCAAGGGCCGGGCCGGGCTGGCGGCGGGGTGGGTGGGGGACCGGCGGTACCGAGTGCTAAGCGTGCGGCGAATCGAGACGAACGAGCCGAGGACAAACTTCAGCAACGCGACGGCACAGCGGATCGGAAGAAGCTTGAAGCCCGAGAAGAAGATAGCGTTAAATTGAAGGATGAAGTCCAGAAGCAACTGAAGGAGGAGCTGTTCTTCGGAGTTGACCGCCCTGACATGATTCGGCAACTCTACCGCAACGTCGATCCGACTCAGGAATGGGCGGAGAACAACTACTACCACCTGCTGATTCAGCAACAAGTCGCGGCATTGATTCCGGTCAATGAGTTCTGGACCGACTACGCCAAGCACGACGGCAAACTGCCGTTCCTGTCCCGGCACTTCACCGAAGGCAGCCGCAACTTCACGGAGATGGTCTTCACGCTCGCGGTTCTCGACCTACCGTTCGTCGCCGGGAAACATGACACGAAGTTCGACGGCGGGCGGATGACGCTGACCCCGGCCACACCCCTGATCGCGTTCCACGAGGAGGTACGGCCCGTCGACGGCAAGGGCGGCCAAGTCCCGATCCTGGTGAGCGAGAACTTCTACCAGGCCAACGACCGCTTCCGCGACGAGGGCGGCGAGAAGCTGGACAAGTTCGTGACCGACGAGTTCGTCGTCCACACGGTCTACGGGTGTCAAGTCGTTGTCACCAACCCGACCTCGTCGCGGCAAAAACTCTCCGTGTTAGTGCAACTGCCCATCGGCGCGATTCCGGTGGCCAACGGTCAGTTCACCCGCAGCGTGCCGTTGGACCTCGAACCGTATCGCACCGCCACCGTGGAGTACCAGTTCTACTTCCCCAAGCCCGGCCGGTTCGTTCACTTCCCGGTCAACGTGGCGAAGGCCGAACAGTTCGTGATTGCCACTGCCGCCACCACCTTCAACGTGGTTGAAAAGCCGTCGAAGCTCGACACGTCGTCGTGGGAATACGTGTCCCAAAATGGCACGGCCGATGACGTGTTGGCGTTCTTGAACCGGGAGAACGTGAACGCGCTGAACCTGGAGAAGATCGCCTTCCGCATGAAGGATCGCGGCTTCTACGAAGCGGTCGTCAAACTCCTCAGCGACCGGCACATCTACCACCCCACGCTCTGGTCCTACGCGATCCTCCACGCCGACGTTCCCACCGCCTCGCAGTTCCTGCAACACACCGACGGCTTCGTCACCGAGTGTGGCGGCCCGATCACGTCGCCGCTATTAACCATCGACCCGGTGATTCGCCATCAGTACGAACACCTGGAATACAAGCCGTTGGTGAACGCCCGTGCCCACGCGCTGGGCCACACGCGGCAGATCGTCAACACCCGCTTCCACGAGCAATATCACCACTTCCTGAAGACGCTGTCGTACCGCAAAGACCTGAAGGACGCGGACCTGTTGGCCGTGACCTATTACCTGCTGTTGCAAGACCGTATCGAGGAAGCCTTGGCGACCTTCGCCCAGGTCAACCCGGACGCGGTGCCGACGAAGATTCAGTACGACTACTGCTCCGCCTATCTGGAGATGTTCACCGAAGCCCCGGTCAAGGCGCGGTCGATTGCGATGAAGTATGTCAACCACCCGGTGGATCGCTGGCGTAATACCTTTGCCACGATCATCAGCCAACT
The DNA here is from genome assembly GCA_031368205.1 of Fimbriiglobus sp. Lineage (GTDB taxonomy): Bacteria > Planctomycetota > Planctomycetia > Gemmatales > Gemmataceae > Fimbriiglobus. Next base: position 14,129 of record JANLRE010000027.1, read on the forward strand.
GGATGAAATTGAAGGCAAGGGACCGAAGGTCATCGACCCGATGGACCGTGCCCAACAGCAAGGGCAACTCGCGGCCACCGAACCGAACGTCGAGTTCACGCTCGATGCAAAGTTCATCAACCTGACGTGGCAGAACCTCAACACCGTCACGATCAACTACTACCTGATGGACGTGGAACTGCTGTTCAGCCGCAACCCGTTCGTGCAACAATCGGGTAACCAGTTCGCGTTCATTCGCCCCAACGCCACGCACGTCGTGAAGCTAGCTGCGGGACAAACCAGGCAAACGATCCCGCTACCCGACGACCTCGTGAAGCGGAACGTGTTGGTTGAAGTGACCGCCGGCGGCAAGACGCGATCGTTGCCCTACTACGCCAACGCGATGGACGTGAAATTAACCGAGAACTACGGCCAATTGAAGGCCACGGACGCGGCCGGCAAGCCGCTCGGCAAGGTCTACGTTAAGGTGTACGCCAAGCTAGCCGACGGTCGGGTGAAGTTCCACAAGGACGGCTACACCGACCTGCGTGGCCGCTTCGACTACGTCAGCGTCAACACCCCCGAACGCCAAGCGATCCAACGCTTCTCGATCCTCGTGCTGAGCGAAAACCACGGCGCCACCATCCGCGAAGCCGCCCCGCCGCAACAGTGATGATGTTCGTTCGTGTTAGCCCGACGCGCTTGCGAAAGGTTTGCTTCCCCTCGCAAGCGCAACTTCAAAACTTGCGCGTCGGGCTAACGTCTTTTTTCAGTCCTGACACCAATGTCTCCCCGTTATCGCGGCGTCGCTTGTAGCAGGACCATTTTATCACCGAGTTGCTCATCACCTTCCCACGGGCGAACGGCTTCTTCAGTTACGATTTGGGCGGGAAACGGAATCCCAGCCAAGTAGCGACGGCGTGCCAAGAACCACCGGACTTTGCCGCCGTTCATCGCATTCGTCAGTTCAATGGCATCGGTGTAATTCGGCACGGTTCGGCCCAGATCGAAGACGATGTCGCGGGCATGAAACAGCGCCAGTTTGTCCGGGGCGTCACCTGTTTTCGACAGAACCTCGGCGACGAACGGGCGGCGGGTGCGCTGGTCGTCCGCCTCCGGCCACGCGATGCCGAAGACGTAGATCATCAGTGTGAACACAACAAGTACAGCCGCCCATTCGAGCCGCAGAATTCGCCCGGATGCGGCCATTCCAAGCAAGCCAAGTCCAGCAAGCCAACCGATGGCAAACAATCCCCGGTACGGCAGCGGCGGGAACTCGTTGTAGAGGACAGGTAACACCCACGACGGTGACAATAGCCCAAGACCACACAGCATCGCACCGACACAGAAGATGCCCCAACCCACGTCACGAATTCGCAGCGGAATGCGGCCCAATTCAGTGCGGGAACGGCTGATGAAGTATGCGATCAGAATACTGGCAGGTGGCAACACGGGGAGTAGGTAATAACTGCGTCGCGACGCCGAAATCGTGAAGAACACAAACACGGCCCAAAAGTAAACGCGGATCAATCGGGCGTCGGGGGATCGACTGGAGGTTGGCATCAACGCTGCGGGCAAGAACAACGACCACGGTGCGGCTAACACGAATATCACGCCGCAGTACAAATAGATTGGCCCGGTGTGGTTGTGGGGTGAAACGAACCGTTTCAGGTTCTCTCGCCACACCATTTCCAGACCCGTTGCGGCCCCGGTTTCACTCGCCGATAGCAAGAATGGCAACAGATAAAGTGCCACACCAAGTGGCAATGCCATCACCGTCCACCAGTTGAGGAACCAACGGCTTTGCCCGAATAATGACGGGAACAAACCGGACTCACGCCGCGCTGCAAAACCTCGTAACACGCTGTCCGTTCCCATCACCACGAGTGGCAAGGCGAAGCCCAGCAATCCTTTCGTGAGTGACGTGGCCGCCATCAGTGCCCACAGCAAGATCACCCAGGCGTGACTTTTACGGTCTTGATTGTGACCGTAAAGATAAATGGCTGCCAGGACGCCAACGACCGTTTCGAGATCTGCGGTGGCACGGCGTGAATAAAAGACGTAACCAAAGCAGGTGGCCAGAATGGCCCCGGCCAAAAGTGCGACTCGTGCTTCATAAAATTTCCGCGCTAACACCACAACCAACCCGACGCCAATCAAGCCACTGATGGCGGCCGGCAACCGGGCTGCCGTTTCGTTGACGCCACCCGTCACGTAAGACGCGGCAACGATCAGCCAGTAGGAACCCACCGGCTTGTCGTAATAGGTCTGCCCGTTGATGGTCGGGTGCAGGTAGTCGCCGGTGGCCCGCATCTCCCGAGCAATTTCCGCCCAGCGAAATTCTTCCGACACCACGGCCCGATCCCCAAGCCGAACTAAAAACAGCACCAGCGTAAAAATAATTAGCACCACCGAGAGGGACCATCCAACACCCCTGTTCGGTCGGCTCTGTGGGTCAGCCATCAAGAGGTCCATCCGGGAAATTCACGACTTTTCTGACAGTACTTCACAACTTTAGGGTATGACAACTCGACGGACCTCAGTTGTACCCACTCGAAAGGTTCACAACAATCTTCACAAGAAGTTGCCGTCAGTCGTATCCACGCAGTCCGATATTGGTTAATATGACTGCTGAAAACTTTGCGTGTGGTTCGCCGTAAATTCGTGCTGTGTTCAGTTGCCCTCGTAATTTCGACTGACGTTGGATGCGATGACTGCCGTTCCCTAGCCTCGGGATGACATCATGACTCAGGAAATACACCGCGCCCCGAAGCTTCGCGTCACGCACGTCGTCCTGCAACTCGGCAACTGTGGCATGGAGAAATTGCTCGTCGATTTCGCCAAGTATGCGAACCGGAAGCGGTTCGATCTTTCGTTCGTGTGCATCGGTGAACGCGGTCCGATTGGTGATGAGATTGCCGCGACCCGGTGGCCCGTGACCTATCTGGATTCCGCAACCGGCTTCCGCCCGTCCTTGATGCCCGACCTGTATCGAACCCTGGCGCGCATCGGCAGTCAAGTGGTCCACACGCACAACAACGTCCCGCACATCTACGGCGGTCCTGCCGCACGGATGGCCGGTGCGTCGGTCATTATTCACACCCGTCACCGGCAATCCAAGGCCATGAGTCGGCGCCACCGGGCCGTCTTTCAGTTGGCAACTTTGTGCGCCGATCGGGTAGTGTGTGTGTCACCCGATGGCCTGCGGCTGTCCGCGCTAGACGGCGTGCCCGAACATAAAATGACCCTGGTGTGGAACGGGATCGACCTGACGCGGTTTGCGTACAAAGCGCCAACACCTCGTGGCCCGTTCGTGATGGTCGGGCGAATGACGGCGACGAAAGGGATCGACACGTTACTCCAAGCGGCTGCCATCGCGGTTCGCCAACAACCGAATTTCCGCGTTTCGATTGCCGGTGATGGGGAACAGCTTTCCAGTTTGGTGTGTCAAGCTCGGGAGTTAGGTGTCGGCGAAGTCGTGCGGTTTCTCGGCGACGTTCGGGACGTGCCCGGCCTATTGGCGACAGCGTCCGGCTTTGTTCTTCCGTCGCAACGCGAAGGTGTCTCGCTGACGCTGCTGGAAGCAATGGGACGCGGATTGCCGGTTGTGACAACAGCCGTAGGCGGAAACCCGGAAGTGGTTTTGGATCGCATCACTGGGCTGCTTGTGCCTCCGTCCGATCCGGCCCGTTTGGCTGCGGCCATGTTGGAATTGTGGACGAATCCGCAACGATCCCAAGAAATGGGACAACTCGGACGAGACCGGGCTGTGGAGATGTTTAACGTCCGACGGATGATAGCGAACTACGAAAAAATGTACCTGCAAATTGCCCGACAGAAAGGGATCGACGTTCCGCTACGACTTCCGGAAACGGACACGACGTTGGATCGGGTCATGTCCGACACCACTTTGGCACCGACCAGTTAGCTCGCAGTGGTGAGGGGTAGGGGTGAGTCAAGCCGTATTTGCTCACCCCTACCCACTATCCCTCACCACTTCATGCCGACAGCATCCGTAGGAAATTGGCAACAACGTAATATAACGTCATTCTCACGCACCGGATTCGTTTCCGGCAATCGGTGCTTTCATCCTCGTTGGCGCTCAAAAGATGCTTGCTGAACCGAAAGCCACGATTGGTTTCGCCCATGAGATTCGTCACCGCCTCAAGTCAACCGACGTGGTGTACGATCTCAAACCCGACGCCGCGCTGGACTTTCAAGCGGACCACGAGACCGCAGCGCGGTCGTACCCACGCCGGCTGCCACTGGCCATTGAGCGCGCCGACGGCGCGTGGGTCCGTGACACCCGTGGGCAACTCTTTTTAGATTGTCTGGCCGCTGCGGGGTCGTTGCCGCTCGGGTACAACCACCCGGAGTTGAACGCCGAAATCCTCCGTCAACTCAGCAACGGCCTTCCCTACCAAACACTCGACCTCACGACACCGAACAAAAACCAGTTCATTCAAGAACTGCTCGACTTCTTGCCCAAAGCGATGTCGAAGTCCGCCCGGATTCAGTTTTGTAGCCCGTGCGGGACTGATGCCAACGAAGCCGCCGTCAAGCTGGCAAAACTCCATACGGGTCGGCGCGGGATCGTGTCGTTCCACGGCGGGTACCACGGGATGACTGCCGGTTCGCTGGCGATGACCGGCAACCTCGCCGCGAAAGAACGCCGCAGCGGGTTAATGCCGGACGTGCAATTTTTCCCGTACCCGTACAGCTTGCGGTGTCCCTTCGGCCTGGGCGGCGAGGCGGGGGCACGGATGGGTTTGCGCTACATTGAGTCGATTCTGGAAGATGTCGAAAGCGGAAGTGCGCTTCCCGCAGCGTTCGTGTTGGAATCAATTCAGGGCGAAGGCGGCGTCATACCAGCTCCCGCGTTTTGGCTCCAAGAAATTCGCCGCATCACGCAAGAACGCGGCATCCTGCTGATCGTGGATGAAGTGCAGTCCGGCTTTGCTCGGTCCGGTCAGCGGTTCGGCTTTGAACATGCCGACATCTTGCCGGACATTCTCGTGATGTCGAAAGCCGTCGGCGGTGGCTTACCGCTCGCCGTACTCGCCTTTGATGACTCGATCGACGCTTGGCGCGGCGGCGAACACTCGGGCACGTTCCGGGGCAACCAGTTAGCGATGGCGACCGGCCAGTTGACGATGCAGATCATTCTGCGCGACGGGCTTTGCGACCACGCCGCCGCGATGGGTGAACGGCTACGCAAGAAGTTACTGGCGATTGATTCGGACTGCATCGGCGAAGTTCGGGGGCGTGGGTTGATGCAGGGCGTCGAAATCATCAACGGGAACAAGCTTAACAAAATGGGCCATCCCGAACCAGGAGCCGAACGAGCGGTCCGGGTTCAAACTGAAGCCTTGAAACGCGGCCTCATCATCGAACGCGGTGGTCGCCAAGGGTGCGTGTTGCGATTCCTGCCGTCGCTCATCATCAACGAAGCCGAAATCGACTTCATCGCCGACGTGATCCGCCGCGCCATCCACGCAACAGCGTGATGCCCAACATCGTTGCTAGTCTCGTTTATTGCGGGTGCTAGAGCATTTTGAGTTTCACTCTTGCTGGGCGTAGCCTACGTGCCGGATGCAGTTACGGCATTCGTCGGGCGGGAACCAGTCCAGGGACTCGCCGCACAACTCGTCACATTCCGACTTCGTCCGCAGCTTCCGCTTGCGGATTTCGTTCCTGAACTTCGACATCACCTGCTCGATCGGATTCAAATCCGGACTGTACGGCGGCAGATACACCAACGCCGCTCCCGCCCGCTCAATCGCCTCGCGGACCCCAGCAATCGTGTGGCTCGACAAGTTATCCATCACGACGATGTCTCCGGGCTTGAGTACCTTGACCAGTGTCATCTGTACAAAGATGATGTTCGTGTTCGGGATTGCCCTAATGCGTTGCCACATATGGCTACAGATTCACGCACCGGACGCTTGCGTGTCTGACGCAATGTGTATCAAAGCGGGTGGGATAGGAAGCCGCATTGGGAGGGTTGCTACTTTAACTTTGCCTTGATGACTTCACTGGTATCGAGCGCGGCTTGCATGCCAACTCGGTCGCCTTGCATTTGACGGCACTTGGCCAGCAAGTCCCAGGCGGCGGGATCGATCGGCTGAATCGCAATCGCTGCCCGGCAATCGGCCTCCGATGCGACCCAGTCCATTTTTTGCATGAGACAGTACGCCCGCGCTAACCGTGGTTTAGCCGATGAAGGGCTAAATTCGATGAGCCGGGTCGTCGCGTCAATTGTTCTACCATAGTCACCCGCGATAGCTGAAAGATCCGCCAATGACGACAGGTAAACCTCGGAGTTCGGGCGTAGCGACTGTGCGGCTGCCATCGCCGTGATGGCCTCTTGCCGGTCCGCACGCTTGTTACTTCCCGAAGTGGATTTCAACATCGCGGTCGCGTGTAGTAATACCGGATCGTGAGGCGTCTGTCCGGTTGCGTTCGCTAACAGTTTTTCGGCACGTGTTCGCGTGACGGCCACATTGAATTTCATCCCTGAAGGCGGATCACGGGCGATCTGGGATAACGCAACGGCGAGGTCACGATCCTGTTGCGTTGCGGACAACCGTGATTGCGCCAACGAGAACGGGAAAATCGGGTAATCGGACTGCCGGGTCGATGGGTTGAGGAACTTTCTGGACTCGTTCGGCCTTCGACTGATGGTGTGATCCGTGACGGCGGTGTGGGCTATGTTCGTACTTGGCGCCTTCGGCATGTGACACAGAATACAGTTGTTGTTCTTGGCAATCCGATCGGGTTCCGGTGCCGTGCATTTTTGTGTAGTGTGACAGTTCAGGCATTTCGCTTGATAAAACGCAGCCGACTCCGCCGGTTTCGGCTTGGAGTGCGGGTCGTGACAAGTCGTGCAATCCATCTTACCGGGGCTGTTGGCGAAACATTTACTAACAACCATTTGTTCAACTTGACCGACGGACCGATGATAATCTGCCAAGTCGGGTTGTCGCACAAACACGCTGAAAAAAAGTTCCAACGGCATCCCAGGTCGGAAGTCGGACCACGTGCGATCCGGTTGCAGAACGGAGCTGACACCTTGCAGATGGCATTGTTGACAAATCGCCATTTTCAAATCGGTCGGCAAATGGGTCGGGTTGACGATGCTCGTATCCGGCTTGTTGAACGACAGTCCGCTCGACCGCTCGGTGACGTGAAGTTCCCCCGGACCATGACACCGTTCGCAGCCGATCGCCGCCTGTCCGGAGATGAGCGGTTCCCGGAAACGGTTGATCGACTGCGGAACCGGGTCAACTTGGTTGACGTGACAATAAAGGCATTTCGCATCGATTTCCCGTCGGGTTCCTTCCGGCAGTTGAAATCCCGGCGATACATCCCACTTGCCACCCGTTTGGGAAAACCAACTGATGGGGGACTGCCACACCGCACCCGATTCCATCGACACGTAGGAACGGCCCCTCGCACCCGAGCCGATGGCGAGTAACGGAACCGTGGTGTATGTGGGGGGCGTTGGCGATCCGAACACGGACATCACGTGCCGAAACCCAACCTGATCCTTTTCGACACGTAACACGAAGCCTTGCGAGGTCGCGGGATTGTTCGCAGCCGAGTCGAACTTCTCAATGGTATTTTTCTGATCGACGAGAGCCGCCGAACGGCCCATCGGGTGTTGATGGTAGGAGCGGTCAATTTCGACGTGACAACTCGCACAGGCTGCGTCGCCGGTGTACTTGACGCCGAGTCGAACGTTCCGGAACGGCGTCTCAAATGTTTCCCGTGGGTCAGGCGAAGCGGGGCTATTGACAGCAGGGGTTACGGGGTCGTTAGTTTGTCGTTCCGCGTTGTGAAAAACGAAGTACCAACCGGCAACACCGAGGAGTGTAATCAGCGCCAACGAAGCGATTGCGAGTGGTAGCCGTGCTGGTCTCATGGACGGCCTCGTTGCGATCTACTTCAAAACTCGTTTGTCACGAAGTTGTGATTCACCTTGTACGACCACATGATAGCGATCCGCCGGGACATCCTGCCATTCGCTGCGGGTTTGGTCCGGCCAGACGACGGTAAGCTTCGCCACGTTTCCCACGGTACCAAGTCCGAAGACGTGGCGGCGGTCTGGTGATGAGGCGTAGCTTCCGCCGCCCTTGGCAAACCGCGTTTGGGTACGCCCATTGGCTTCAAGGATGATCCGGGCGCCGACAACATCGGCACCGGTCGCGCCGACCAAGTCCACACCAACCCAGTGATTTCCCGGTGGTGCCACGTTCTGCAATATCGCCGCCGGTTCATTCACGTTGACTACAACGATGTCCACTTTGCCATCGTTGTTCAGGTCCGCCAGCATTGCACCGCGGCTGAGATATTGCCCTTGAAAGTAGCTGCCACCGCGGCTGGTGGAAACATCCACAAACTTACCGGCGCCTTTATTCTGCATTAACACGGGACGTTGACGGCGTGTCGCACCCGTTGGGAACCGGATCGCGTGACCATCAGCGATGAACAGGTCTTCCCAACCATCGTGATCGAAATCGGCAAACCCGGTGCCCCAACCGACGAACTTCTGACCGATGGCGGCAATTCCCGATGACGGCGTTGTGAAGAGGAATTGCGCCCGTTCTTTAGTTGAGATATTCCGGTAAAGGGCGTGAAGTTCATTTTCGTAGTTGGTGACCCACAACGCCGGTTTCCCGGTCCCTTCGGGGTCAGCGGCATCGAGACCCATGCTTCCGTTGGGTGAACCACTGCCATCCAGTGCAACGCCCGCCGTCAATCCCTTCTCGGACAAACGGATTTTCCCACGCTCCGATTGATTGACATAAAGGAACTTCGGTACGGTGTCGTTGGCCACATAAATATCCGGCTTGCCGTCTTGGTTCACGTCGATAACCAGCACACCAAGTCCCTTGCTGGTGTTCTCAGTCCCAATCGCCAAACCCGCTTCAGCACTGACATCATTAAACTTGGTTCCGCCGATGTTGTGAAACACTTTGTGCGTTAGCCCTTTGAACTTTTTGGGCGGGCAGACGTCCGGTGTTTTACCGTCGTAGTTGCAGACGGGGTGGTTGGCGAACGACCAATCGACGTATTGGCAAATGTAAAGATCGGGGAAGCCATCGCCATCGAGATCGCCCCAGGCCGCACTGGTCGCCCAGGTGATGCCATTTGCCAGCCCAACTTCTGTGGTGACATCGACAAAGCGTCGCCCACCCTTGCCATCGGGCACGTTATGGAACAGTGCAACACGTCCCCAGCCGGATACGAGAATGTCCGGCCAGCCGTCACGGTCATAGTCCGCAATGGCAACGCCATGTGAATAAAACCACGGCAGGCCACCCGCTAATGTGTCTAACCCGACTGCCTGGGTGACATCCTCGAATTGGAAATCCCCTTTGTTGCGATACAGCTTGCAAGTCGCTCCCAAAATTTGCTTTTTATCGGGTCCGCCGAAATGGCCACCGCCGACAAAGAAGAGATCGAGCAAGCCATCGCCATCGAAGTCAATGACGCCGCCGCCGCCGCCCAGGGACTCCAAAATCGTGAGATTGGCCGGGGCAGTCTCTTCACCGTTTCGGTAGCTCGCATTCACTCCCGACTTGGCTGTCACATCGGAAAAGAAGGGCGGTAAATTTGGAACTTCAACTGGTGTTGTGGCTGCGGGAGTGCTGGAAGTTGGCGGAGTCACACTTGAGTTGCATCCGGAAGTGAAAACCACTAGGGACACCACTAAGCCCAGAATGACGAACCTGTAACTACTCATCGTTTTCCTTGGTGAAACGCGACGCAAGGAACGGTTATCGTTGCGGTGGTTTCGGTTCGGTTGGAGACGGGGCAGGCAACCCACGGAGTTGTCGAGCGTGTGTTGCGGCCATCTGCAGATCGCCCTTCTTGTTGTAATACGTTGCGAGTAGCTGATGGGATCGTTGATTTTCCGGGTCTTTTTCGATGGCTTTGTTGAGCCAATACAGCGCAAGTCGTTCCCGTCCGGCTTGCATGAGTATGTCGCCGAGTTCTGCAAGCTCCGCCGGAGTAGACCGAGATGTATCAGCGGAGTCTTGAAGCAGTTGATTCGACCGGGCAACCAAGACCCTGTACCGCTCATAGTCTTGCAGGGTCTTTTCCGCTTCTTCGAGACGGTTCTGGAGCTTGAGTGCTGTGACCAACGAATAAAGGGCTTCGTTGTCTGTTGCATCAGTTTCGAGGATTTTCCGAAGCCACTTTTCTGCCGCTGCGCCGTTGCCGTCCTGAATTTCGAGGTTCGCTAAATTCACCAGTAGCGGTGGGTCCGCCGGCATTTGCAGCACAGCCTTCTCCATTAAAATCCGTGCTTCCTCGGTGCGGCCTTCCAGCAACCGACAGGCACCGAGTCGAGCCATGACTTCCGGGCGGTCCGGGGCTTGCCGATGGAGGCGTTCCAGGTGGGGCAAGGCTTCGGGCGCTTGGTGGTCCTCTAAGAGCATCTCTGCGACACGAAGTCGCGCTTGAAACATTTCCGGATCGAGTTCCAATGCGCGATGATAATCGTCACGAGCCGATTTGTGGTTGCCCAGCCGTTCCAGGCACAGCCCCCGTGTGTAATGGGCTTTTGGCAAATTGGGGTTGATCTCAATCAGTTTGCTCAGACAGGCGTAAGCAGGCTTAAAGCGAAGGTTATGGATGTAGGCCAACGTCAATGTGTTCAGGATCAGCTCCGATTCGGGGTGGCCACGATCGACCGCCGCAAGCAGGGCCGGAAAAACCGTGTCCACTTCTCCGGTCTGGACCCGAAGTAG
>JANLRE010000054.1:0-6415 GCA_031368205.1 Fimbriiglobus sp.
GTTTGAGTTGTACGGCAATCGCTTTCAATTCTTCTGCGATCCGAAGCGTAAAATCTCGAGATTCGATCACACACGGACCGGCGATCCACAACAGCGGCGTCCCCGGCCCGACGCGATAATCCCCGATTTCCACGACATGCGGCACCGTCATTCGCTGCGTCCCCTGGTGTTCTAACTCGCTATCAGGATAGGAACTTACTGCGGAACGGATAGCGAGTGACGGACAGCGGTTTCACCAGAGTGACGACCGTCGATGGCACGATCGGTAAAAAACTCCGCCAACTGGTAAAAATTGCTCTCCCCGTAGAAATTCGGTTCTGGTACATTCCGCCCGCTTCGGAGATGGTGGGGTGCCTCATGGATGAGGAAAGCCCTGGTCCGAAGCCGCGAGTGCGGGGGGATTTCCCACGCACCGCATCGGCAAGGAGGTTCCCGTGGCCCGTCCGTGGCGGCTGCGGCACAAACTGGTTCTCGGGCTGGCCCTCGTGGTCGGTAGCGTCGTGTTGCTTTTAAGCGGCACGCTGTTCGGGCTGTCGTCGTACTCCGACACCGTCCGCACCACGGAACGCAAAATTGACGGCATTCAAACTGTCGGGAAGTTGCAAACCGACATCGCCACGATCGCTCACGATTCTCTCAACACCCCGGACAAATTCTCGACGCCGGTGAACGCGGAACGCTACCGGATTGTGGAAGCCGTGAAGCGTCTCCGCACAACACTGGATGGCTATTGGACGACGCTGAAGGATCAAACGGCGGAGCAGTCCAGTCGGGAATCGAACGAGGACCAACTCGCGGAAATCGAACGGATTCGCAAGGTGTTACTCGACCTCGATCGGGCTGTGGAAAAAGCCAGCAATGGCGTGGGATCGGGTCGATTGATCGAAGAACCGGACGTGGACAAAGCGTACCGCGATCTGGATCGAATCTCCCGCAGCTTGTTCGCCATCCTGGTGACCGACGTGAAAGAGTCCCATAAGCAATCGGCGGCCAATCACCGGCGAAGTTTGCTTATCGCAGGCTTCGCCACGGTGTTGGCGGTCGTGCTTGTTTTGACGCTGCTGTACTACTTCCGGGTTTGGGTCTTCACGCCGATCAGCCAGTTACAAGCGGGGGTGCTGCGGGTTCACGGGGGTGACTTCGATCACCCGATTGTGTTGGATTCGCAAGACGAACTCGCCGAGTTGGCGACCGAATTCAACGCGATGACGACACGACTGCGTGACATTTATAAAGACCTCGCCTCCCAGGTCAATGAGCGGACGCGGCAACTAGTTCGGTCCGAGCGAATGGTCAGTGTGGGCTTTCTTGCCGCCGGTGTGGCGCATGAAATTAACAACCCGCTGGCGTCCATTGCGTTCTGTGCCGAAGCATTGGAACGCCGGTTGCAGGACATTCTCCACCGCGCCCCCGGTGAAGCGGAAGTAATCTTGAAGTACCTCAAGATGATGCAAGACGAGGCGCAGCGATGTAAACAAATCACCCAGAAGCTTCTCGACTTCAGCCGCAGCGGTGGCCGCCGCGAGCCGTCGGACTTGACGCAACTGATTACGGATGTAATTGAAGTCGCCCAAGTGCTGCCGAACGCCCGCAACAAGCGCATCGAGTTCCAATCGGACAACTACGTCGTGGCTCCCGTCAGTGCTCCCGATGTCAAGGGCGTCGTGTTGAACATGGTCGTGAACGCGCTCGATAGCATGGAAGACGGCGGCTACCTGATGGTGGAATTGGTCAGCCGGGGCGACGTGGCCGAGATGCGGTTCACGGATACCGGGTGTGGCATGACCGCCGAGACGCTCGAACACATCTTCGAGCCGTTCTTCACCCGTAACCGCACCGGCAACGGCACCGGGTTGGGGCTGTCGATCAGCCACCAGATCATTGACCAACACGGCGGGTCGATTACCGCGAGTAGTGCCGGCCTCGGAAAGGGCAGCGTTTTTATCGTCCAGTTACCGTTGAAAGACACACACCACGGCGACGGGCTAGGGCCAAAGGGCAACGGGAAAGATCACGAAGAACCAGCGGTTCTCGCGTTCCCGATGTCCCGACAAGCGGTTGCTTAGTCACCCCGGCCCGTACCCGATGTCACTTGCCCGTAGGAGATGACGACCTTGACCACTCCACCACACAACCGCCTCCGGGTGTTGTTCGTCGATGACGAGCGGTCGCTGCAAGAGTTCATGCGGACCGAGTTGCCGCGATTAGGGCACGACGTGACCGTCTGCCCGAACGGCGAAACCGCGCTCCAAGCCATCGCCGCCCAAACGTTCGACGCCGCGATTCTCGACATCCGAATGCCCGGCATCACCGGCATTGACGTGCTGCAACGCTTGAAGCAGGTTAGTCCGGACACTGAAGCCATCATGATGACCGGGTACGCCAGCGAAGACAGCATGGTGCAAGCCATGCGGCTCGGGGCGTGCGACTACCTGCGCAAGCCGTGCAAGCTGTCCGAGATCGAAGCGGTGTTGTTCCGGATTCAAGACAAGAAGAAGCTCAAGAACAAAGCCACCGCCTTGGAGAGCCGCGTTCAAGCCGCCGAGGGGCCGAGCTTGATTATCGGCGACAGCCCCGCGATGGCGCCGGTCCAACGGCTCGTCGATCAGATCGCCCCGACCGACGCCCGCGTGCTCATCACCGGCGAAACCGGGACGGGGAAAGAAGTCGTCGCCCGCGCCCTGTTCATGAAGTCGAAGCGGCACGACATGGCCTTCGTCCCGGTGAACTGCGGTGCCGTGGCCCAGAACATGGCCGAGAGCGAACTGTTCGGCCACAAGAAAGGCGCCTTCACCGGGGCCGACCGCGACCGCAAGGGCATGTTTGAAGTCGCCAACGGCGGGACGTTGTTCCTGGATGAACTCGGCGAACTCGACAAGAACGTCCAGGTGAAATTGCTCCGCTTCCTGGAAGCCGGTGAAATCCGTCCCGTCGGTGCAAACGAGCCAACGATCGCCGACGTGCGGGTAATCTGCGCCACCAACCGCGACTTGCGACAGATGATTAGCGAAGGCCAGTTCCGCGAAGACCTGCTCTACCGCCTCAACATGTTCCACATCCACATTCCCCCACTCCGGGAACGCCGCGAGGACATCCCCGAACTGGCACGGCATTTGTTGGCCCGTGCCGCCAAGCGCCCGCCCGCAATGGTCACGGACTTGCTCACACCCGATGCGCTGGCGACGATGATGAACCACCACTGGCAAGGCAACGTCCGCGAACTGGCGAACGCAATGGAATACGCCTGGATCGTGTCGGCGGGGCAACCGATTTACGCGCAACACTTGCCCTACGATGTCCGCGCGCCACGGCTGAGTCCAGCAAACTCGACTCGTAGTTTCGAGCCTGCGGTGCTGCCGATGAACACGAGTTTCGGCAACTTTCCACTGCCCGCATTCTCGAACCAACCCCAACCAGCCGGGTCCGGAACGAAGACGTTGTCCGACGTAGAAATGGACTACATCCTGCAAATCTACGGCAAGAACAATGGCAACAAACAAGCCACCGCCGCCGAACTCGGCATCAGCCTGAAGACGCTGTACAACAAGCTCCACAAGTACGAAGAAGAACGCCAAGGCCACGTGGGGTAACGGGGTTTGTAGAATAGGGACTATTGAACCAACACCCGGAGTTTGCCGATGTCCACCCCGACGCTTGCCGAACTAGCGAAGATGTTCGACCACTCATTGCTTCAGCCGGTCCTGACTGATGCCGAAATGGTCGCGGGATTGTTCCTGGCGCGGGAGTACAACGTCGCATCGGTTTGCATCAAGCCGTATGCGGTGAAGCTGGCCGCGAAGTTACTGGCCAGTTCAACCGTGCAAGCTAGCACCACCATCGGCTTCCCGCACGGCGGGCATTTGACCAGTGTCAAGGTTTACGAATCCGAACTGGCAATGGCCGACGGGGCGACGGAACTCGACATGGTGGTCAACATCGGCAAGGTGTTGTCCGGCGAATGGAACTACGTCGCCCACGACATTGCTGCCGTGGTGGAGGTCGCCCACAAGAACGGCGCGAAGGTGAAAGTGATTTTTGAAAACGCCTTCTTGAAAGATGCCCACAAGATCGAGTTGTGCAAAATCTGCGGCGAAGTGCGGGCCGATTGGGTAAAGACATCGACCGGGTATGCCGAAACCGGCGCGACGATCGAAGACTTGAAACTGATGCGGCAACATTCCCCGGCCTACGTCCAAGTCAAAGCCGCCGGTGGCGTGCGAACTTACGAGAAGTTGTTGGAAGTGCGGTCCATCGGCGTCACCCGCGTGGGTGCGACAGCCACGAAAGTGATCCTCGACGAAGCGAAGACGAAATTAGGCTAACTTCAAAAGCTCAAGTCGCACCAAGTTTAGGGCCATTCTCGCGGTGCGGCTTTGGATGTCGGTGCGGGTGCCGGGCCAGTTGAAGGGCAGCACTTTGCAACCGCTTTCCGACGCCACCGCTGCGAACACGGTGCCGACCGTCGTGCCGTCCTCGCCCGCACTGGGACCAGCGTAGCCGGTTGTCGCCACGCCGAACGTCGTACCGAATTTCTTGCGAACCCCCTCCGCCATCGCGCGGGCAACGGGTTCACTCACAGCGGTGTGTTGCTCAATCAGTTCACTTGGCACACCGAGTTCACGGATTTTCACGGCGTTGGTGTAGGCCACGACCCCGCCCATCAGGACGTTGCTTGCACCCGGTACTTGGGCAAGCCGGTTGGCGACGAGACCGCCGGTCACGCTCTCGGCGGTGGCAATCGTTTTGTGCTGTTCAATTAACATCCGAACCACGACATCTTGAAGCTCTTCGTCATCAATACCGAACACCAAATCACCCAGACGTGCGCGAATAATCTGTTCGACCGGGACGATTTGAGCGTGCGCTTCGGCGGTGTTTGCACCGTGTGCCAGAATTCGCAAACTGATGACGGCGTCGCTGGCCGTGATCCCCACTTCGGGCACGGCGCCGCGTTTGGTCACGTCACCGAGGAGTTGTTCCACGTGCGACTCGCCGGTGCCGAACGTGTTGATCTTTCGCTGAATGAACACGGCACCGCCGACGCCCATTTTGAGCAATCGCGGTTTGACTTGCTCGTCGAACATTTTCTTCATCTCCGAGGGCACACCCGGTATGGCGATGAAGATTTTCTTTCCAAACTGCATCCATATTCCTGGTGCCGTTCCACCGGGGTTGAAGATCGGTTCCGACCCAATCGGGAACTTTGCTTGCACCACGTTGCGGTCCGGCATCACCCGGCGACGGCGTTGGAAGAGTTGTTGAATGTGTTCCAACGATGCCGCATCTTCGTACAACCCGACCCCCGCGACTTCCGCCAACACTTCACGGGTCAGGTCGTCCAGAGTTGGCCCCAGTCCGCCGGTTGCAATCACGAGATCCGCACGATCCAGGGCAATCCGGAAGCAGTTCACGTTGTCCGTGTAGTCATCCGCAATGGTCGTGTGAAACCCGACCGGGATACCGATCTCCGAGAGTCGCAGGCTTAACCATTGGCCGTTGGTGTCGAGATTCCGACCGCTGGTGATTTCCGTGCCGATCGACACGATTTCCGCTTTCATCCGATGGCACCCACTCGAATCCCGGTTGACGACAATCCGCGTGAGCGGTATCAGATCGACATTATGAAATCATCTTATCTGCTAGTGGCGTTGTGCGGCGTCCTGACGCTGCCTTGTACGGTCGGTGGCCAATCATCGCCAGCAAAATCGAACACGGCTCGGGTGTTATTGCTCGACAACTTCCAGATTATCGAGGGAGCTGTCGAGCAGAACAACGACGGGGATTACGTATTGATGCAGGGTAAAGAAACGCGCAAATTCCCTGCGAAGCAAGTGTTGTTTGCGGGCAACTGTCGGGACGACGTTCACAAGTTCCTGCAAAGTCGGGCCAAGTCCGGTGCGGCCGTACCACCGCCAGCCATCGTGAAAACGACTGACTTCAATAGTGCTGCCGCGAAATTATTCCCGACCAAAATTGAGCCGGTGTTGATGAACTTGTGCGCGAATTGCCACGCGAAACCGGACCACACAAGCAGTTTCAAACTCACCCGAATTCTGGACGGCTACGCCAACACGGAAGCGTCGCAGAAAAATCTCCGCGCGACCGTGGCGTTCATTCGCCGTGACGACCCGTCGCAAAGTGATCTCCTGTTGAAAACCGTCACTGTGCATGGCGGGCAACGGGATCCCGCGATTCATCTTAAAGCGCACCCGGCTTACAAAAACCTCGAACTGTGGCTGCATTGGGCAACCCTTCCTGAAGGCACGCCGTTACCATTGAGTGTGCCGACGGCAACGAAACTGCAACCCGCAATCCTAACGGCCCAACCCGTTCTACCAATTCCTACCGTCGTGACAGTTAAGCCGAGCAGCATTCTGGCATCGCAAGACCCGTTCGACCCGAACGAGTTTAATCG
>JANLRE010000156.1:0-3089 GCA_031368205.1 Fimbriiglobus sp.
TGCGGGCGACGTCGTGGTGGGCGCGGGCGTAGCTATTGGCGGGGGTCTTGTTCGTCACGCTCGAGGATCCTTCGACACCGTGGGGTCGGAGTACACGGGGTAATCGCCCACAGCGACCACGAAACACCGCCAAAAAACGGCTCTGTGTCTGTGTGTCGCTGTGGTGAATGCTGATTTTCTACCTTCAATCCATCACGAAGTTCAGGACGCGGTCCAGGGCGATTTGTTGCGGCGGGTAGGCTTTCAGGGCAGGCACCATCGGGTAGACTTCGGGGAAGACGTACTCACCGGCCTTCCAGTTGTGCGGCCACTCGTCCGGGACGCGGGACGTGGTGAAGCGTTGCTCCGCTCCGGGTGGGATTTTCTGCCCGTCCGCGTTGCGGTACGGGACGCCGACCATCGCCCGTTCCGAGTCACTGCCCACCAGCACTTTCGTGGAACAGATCGCGGAGCAGGTGAAGAAGTCGTACTGCAAGCCGTCTTTATCCTCGGCAATTTTACCGACGAATCGCTTCAACAAGTGCAGCACGCGGTCACGGTCTTGCGGCGGGACGAGGTCGATCTTCGGCGCGACGAACGCCACGCGGTTGATCCAACCCGGTCGATGCTGAAGCAGTGCCTCCGACAGAGTGCGACCCACTTTTTGGTAAAATTGTTCACCCGGATCGAGGACATCGAACAGGTCACGCAAGATCTGGCGGTTGTCGTTGCACATCCCGACACCGGCGGACAACAGCGTCAACACATCGACGATAACGATGAGACTGTGGCACGACTTCAACGCCCGAATGTACGGCGTTACGACTTCGATTTGGTAGCGGGCGTAGTGTTCGGCGAAGAGTGCGGTCAGTGTGGGGTTCGCGGTGCGGATCGTGCTTGGCAGTGGACAGAATTGCGAGAGTTCGTTCAACCCGGCGTAGCGGTTTTGCATCACCTCTTGCGGCGTTTCACCGCGGGCTAGTTGCCCTTGGGTATCGAGTAAAAACGTCGAAGGCGAGACGAACGGCTTGTAATTCGGGGCGGAAATCGTCGTTGCCAGTGCCAAGCGATACGCGGTGACGAGTTCGGTTTCCGTCGCACCGGCTTTCAGGCACAGGTCTAGAAACGGTTGGCTGCATAGCCGCTGCGGCGTGTCGTTGTCGGCGATGTGGTGCCAGTGGTCGGACCACGCGGCATAGTCGCGGCCCAGCATCGCGGCGTCCGCGAGGCGTTCGCCGGGGAAGTCGAAGAACCGCAAACGGGCGTCGTTGAACATCCAATCGGATCGCTCGAACTGACACGCAAACTCGGCCCGATCGCGCGTCTTCGCAGGCCACCGACCGCCGTTGACTAGAGCGTCGCGGCTGCCAATGTAATTGAACGGCTGCCAACCGGCTGTCACGGGCACGGTGTGAAATTTCCGGATCGTCACCGCTTCGTTGCTGTCGCCAATGCGAAAGCGGTCCGCGTCGTGATGCTCTAGGTGGTTAATCAACGAGGTGAGGAACACCGTTTTGCCGGCGTTGTACAGGCCCACAACCCCGACCCGTCGTTCTGCGGTACGCCAAAGCCAGACGCTCATGCTGCTCTCACGGTGTTCGGGGTGGGGTGGCCCTGTGGTGTGGGAAGAATATTCTTCACACCCTACCCGCTAATTTACGAACGCGACGGAGCCACCATGAAAGCATTTCGCTTCACCCACATCGACCATTGCTCGGTTCTGATCACAAATGTCGAAAAAGCGCGTCACTTCTACGGCACGTTGCTCGGGCTGATGGAAGTGCCACCGCCGAAAGAATTTGATTTCGTCGCGCTGTGGTACGACCTCGGCGGGCAATTCCTGCATCTGCTGTTGAAGGATCAGCCGGACGCAATCAGTTCCCGGCACTTCTGCTTGCACGTCACGGACGTTCAGGCCGCTCGGACGCATTACCACGCACTGGGTCTTCAAGTCGATGAAACCGTGAAGATCGCCGCCGCCGATCGCTTCTTCCTCCACGACCCCGACGGCAACCGCATCGAAGTGTTGCAGTGGCTACGCCCCTATCGGCCTGCAACGGACGGGCGGTTCACTGGGGGTGTTGGCGTTCCCGGCGAACCGGCGACGTAAGTCGCCTGAGTCAGTACCCCGTGTTTTACGGAACCCGCTTCACGGTTTGCGGTGCGTCCAGCGGCAGCCGGAACCGATCGCCGATGCGGTAGCGTTCGTTGGCATCGAGTTGCGGGTTGGCGTCTTGGATCTGCTTCCATTTTTGGCGATCGCCGTACACGTCCTCCGCCACGTCCCACATCGTCATTCCTTCACGGTTCACCGTAAACGTCCGAGGCGTCGGCACAGCGCGACCGGCAGACGGCGCCCACTCCGGGGTCCGCGCCGGGTCGTTGGAAACGGGTGGCGTGCCGCCGATGTACTGGCGGTAGTTTTGCCGCAAATACTGCGTCAGTGGCAATTCAATCGCCGCACCATCCCCGAGGTTACGGTTCTTGTTAAACGCCTGAATCGCGGCGGCGTAGCGGTCATCCCCGTAGTGCATTTTGCTAATGGAGGCGTAGGTGTCCCCCCGTTTCGGTTCGTGCAAATCTACATCAATCGCCGTGCGGACTTCGGTATTCGTAACCGGGCGAATCGCGGCAGGCGGTGTCAATTGCGCACCCAATGATTGCGGTGCGGGAAACGGATTTATCAAGCCACTTACAGATGGTACCAGTGGTTGTGAAACGGGTAACGCTGGCGCGATGGTCAACGGTGGCGGTTCTTCCTTGAAGCCGCTGGGTTGCCCGTTCGGGCTGGTTAGGATAACCGGCTTCGGAACCGTCAGTTGGCCGATATCGACCGACTTCATCAGGTCCGGGATGATCGGAGCCGCCAACGCCGGAAACGCTGGGCCGTCAAGTTTAGGTCCAACCGGCGTGACCCCCGGTACGGCGACCGGTGCCACTTCGACGGGTTTGACGGCGACCTCGGGCATCATTGGTTGCGGTGGCGTTGAAGGTAGGATCGGCTGGGGCATCTTGACATTCGAGACTGCCAACGGTGCCGACGGCGGGGCTATCAACGGAATTCCCACGGCCGCGGGTGGGCCAATGACTGGCGCGCTCGGGGGTTGAGG
>JANLRE010000180.1:0-15531 GCA_031368205.1 Fimbriiglobus sp.
GGGGCCGAGCAAGCCGAAGATTTCGCCCTTGTAGATTTTCAGGTCCAGCGCGTTGAGGGCGGTCTTTTTCTTCCGTCCCCAAAAGTCGCGGTAAACCTTGGTCAGGCTGCGGGTTTCGACAATCACATCCTGAGCCATGACATGGCCTCCGAGGGCTATACTCACCAGTAACACGTCTCATACGCACGCTCCGACACGCCGGTTCGCGCCGCCGGTCAGAACACACGGATATGGTAGGAATTCCGCCTTTCGTGGCGACGGCAGCCAGTTCCCAGGGCGTTGCCCTGGGCGAATTGAACGACCCCGTTGGGGTCGAAATCCAGACGCCCACCCGATGACGGTTCAGTTTCGAGTTCCGGGTTCTGCTTGGATAGCTATCATTTCAACATCCGGATTTGTTGCGTCTCGAATTGGGTGTGGTGATCATGCTGCTGTTGAGTTGTGCGAACGTGGCGCGGGGTTATGATGCCACGCCGTTGTTTGAAGACGTGAACTTTGAACTTCACGCGGGGGAACGGGTTGGCTTTGTCGGGCCGAACGGTGCGGGCAAGACCACGCTCATGAAGCTGTTGTGCGGGGTCGATACCCCGGACCTCGGCACGATCAAATTCCACGCCGGCGCCCGGTTCGGGATGTTGTTACAAGTCGCCGAGTTTCCGCCGGGTCGCACCCTGTTCGACGAGGCCAAATCCGCCTTCGATGAATTACTCGAAACCCAACACGAACTGGTCCGGGTGGCCGAGGAACTGTCGGTTTGCACGGATGAAATTCTCCGCAAACAACTTGCCGCGAAGTACGACTTGTTGAGTGAATTGTTGTCCGCCCAAGACGCCTACCAACTCGACCACAAAGTGGAAGAAGTCCTCTCCGGTCTCGGGTTCCGGGACGTGGACTACCACCGCGAAGTGTTGACCTTCAGCGGTGGTCAACAACGACGACTGTTGCTTGCGAAGTTGTTGCTGTCCGCGCCGGACGTGATGTTGCTCGACGAACCGAGTAACCACCTCGACATTGCGACGACGACGTGGTTAGAAAACTACTTGGCGACGCAACCGCAAGGTATGATTGTCATCAGTCACGACCGCTATTTCTTGAACCGCGTTTGCACCAAAATCTTCGAGCTACACAACCGCAAAATCACCGCGTACCCCGGCAATTACAAGCAATACGTCCGGCTCCGCGACGAGCGGTACGACCGGCAGTTGAAAGAGTGGGTGGCCCAACGCGAGTTCATTGAAAAGCAGGAAGAATACATCCGCCGTGCCCACTACGGCCAAATGGCGAAGCAGGCCCAATCCCGATCGAAAGTCCTCGACAAAATGGAACTGCTCGAAAAGCCGACCAAGGTGTCCGGACCCAATATCCGCTTCAGCGAGGTGGCCCGGTCCGGGGATGTCGTGTTCCACGTCGAAGACCTGTCGAAGCGGTACGGCGACAAGCTCTTGTTCGAGAACCTCAGCTTCGACGTGCAGCGCGGCAAACGGCTCGGCATCCTGGGGCCGAACGGGTGCGGTAAGACGACGTTGTTACGCATCCTGCTCGGTGACGAGAAACCGACGAGCGGTATTGTGCAACGGGGGCATCTAGTGTTCCCCGGTTACCTCGATCAGCACCTCAAGTTACTCGACGAAGAAAAGTCGTTGCTCCGCGCCGTCTGGCCCGAACCGGACCCCGCCCAAACTGAACAAAAGATGCGCGACCTGCTCGGGGCGTTCGGTTTACATGGTGAAATTGTCGAAGCGCCGGTGAAGCAACTTTCCGGTGGGGAAAAGAGCCGTGCCGCCCTGACGAAGTTGACCGTGGCCGGTACCAACGTCTTGATCCTCGACGAACCCACGAACCACCTCGATCTGTGGGCGTGTGACAGCTTGGAAGAAGCGGTCAAGGCGTTTGAAGGCACCGTGATCGTCGTCAGCCATGATCGCTACTTTTTGAACCGCGTTTGCGATTTGCTTGTCGTGATCGAAGACGGCAAAACCGAAGTGGTGTACGGCAACTACGACACGTACATCCTGTTGGTGAATGCGCGTGCGCTTGCGGCCAAAGAGGAAGCCAAGGCGGGTGGTCGCAAACCAGAACCGGCAAAAGTCATACGCCCCGTCGAGACCCCGAACGGCAGTGCCAAACGCAAACGCAAGTACCCGTTCCGTCGCATCGCCGAAATTGAACGCGACATTGCCACGACCGAAGAGAAAATCACCGAACTCGAATTCGCTCTCGTGAATCCGGACATTTACCGAGACTCTGCCCGAGTCAAGCAAACAATGACCGACATCGAAGCGGCGAAAACCAAGCTCCCGCAGTTGTATGAACACTGGGAAGAGGCGGTGGAGTTGAACAACGAACGGTAAGGAAGAAAGCCCATGAACGATCGTTCACGGGCTTTTTGGGTCTTAAAACGCCACAACGCCCACAAACTGCGAGTTATTCGCGCAGGCCGTGAGCGTTGTAAATAGTCGGGGAACGATCAAACGATGTCATCGCCTCAATTCCGCCCCGATAATTAACATTAGCACAAGATCACGGGATTTGGGATGCTTTTTCTCGATTTGCTCAAGTTTCACGATTTCTTTGCCAAGCCGCGAATCACACCCACCACTTTTTCCCCGATCATTGGCCAGTCGTAAGTTTGCTGTGCCAACCGGCGGGCTTGCTCGGCAACACGTTGGCCGCGTGCCGGGTCGGCGATCAAGTCACAAATCGCCGCCGCCATGTCGGGACGTTCGGCGATGATGATTTCTTCACCCGCTGTGGCGTCGATGCCTTCCGCGCCGACTGCGGTGCTGACGACCGGCAACCCGGCCGCGAACGCTTCGAGGATTTTAAGTCTCGTCCCACCGCCGGAATCCAGAGGGACCGCAAGCAGGCTGGCTTGCTCCAAGTACGGACGCACACTCGGCACGGAGCCGGTGACTTCGACACCCGGTAAGCGCGCCGTGGCACGAACTTCGGGGCAAGGGTCTTTGCCGACGAGCAACAACTTGGCATCCGGAAACTTCGCCCGCACTTTCGGGAAGACTTCCTCGGCCAAGTAAACCGCAGCGGTGACGTTCGGCCCCCAGGACATCGTGCCGAGATACATCACCACCGGCGGCGTGACCGACCGACCCGTTTTCAAGTCCTGAAAAGCGGCACAATCGACGCCATTCGGTGCAACGTGAACGGCCTTCGCACCCAACTTGCGATAATGATCGGCCTCGGTCGAGGACACGGCCAAGACCGCGTTCACGGATCGGCAGGCGCGCGTTTCGATGTGGGCGAGTCGGCGCGCTTCACCACGGAAAAAGACCTTCTTCAACGGATTGGTTTGTTCGTCAGCCATGCGGCTCAGGATCAACGAGTAGACGTTGTGCAGGTCCAGCACGGTCGGCACACCAAGTTTGGCCGCGATTTCATGGAACAGGAAGCTATCGAGGTGATCGAGGTGGGCCACATCCGGCTTCTCGCGGCGGATCTCCGCCTCCCAGGCGGCAAACATCTCCGGACGGGCATGGCGACGATACATAACATAGGGTTCACGATGTAACTGAGCGTTGAGCAATCGCTTGCTTTCAGCGAACTTCGTGCGTGGTGCGACCACCACCGGGACCACGCGAATGTTCCACTGGTTTAATACCGCAACTGTCGGTTCTTGCCCGGCGTGGACCGGCACCACCAGTCGTAGATCGACGTGAGCGGCCACGTGCTTCAACAGGTGAAACGTTCGCAAGTGACCACCGGAATCCAGTGGCCAGGGCAGTTCACTGGTGACAGCGAGAACTTTCATGATACTTCCGCAAGTCTTCGGAATTCGCGCCGGAACTAACCGCGATACGGAGCTATCTTAGGTTATGAATTGCGGCATTACGCCCCACCGCAATCACAGAGATGCCAATGCCACTGAGTGTTCCGCTTCGATTTTGGTCTGCTGAACCGTGCCCGCGACGTGGTGAACCCGTGACAGTCGGCATACCCTGGCCCCGTGGGGCCGTGCAAGATGCCAAGTCATTTGAATTGGTCCATGCCGATGGTTCGTCGCAGGTTCTCCAAACAAACGTCCTCGATCGCTGGCCCGATGGCAGCGTTCGCTGGTGCCTGTTCGACTTCCTGGCAACATGGGATGGTACGAGTTCGGAGAGCAGGTACCGCATCGAAGTGGGGAAGAAAAGCAGCACACTTGGTCAAGCAATTCGCATTGAGCAACCCGCTGGTTGTATCAGTGTGACATCCCACCAGTACACCTTCACCACGAGTATTGACCGGCGGTTCCCGCTCGATGAAGTTTCGCTTGAGATTCAGGAATCCCACCAAAGTGAACCCGTATCCCTTCGCACCGAAGAGATGGACATCCGCGAGCAAGGACCGATCCGCGTTCGGGTGAACGCCGAAGGCACCGCGTGGCCGAATCCCCACCTGATGGCCCTGGCGGATGTCGATTACTTCGCCGGGATTTCGGTGTTGCGGGTTCAGCTCACGTTTCGCAACACGATGCCGGCGGACCACCCCGGTGGCAACTGGGACTTGGGCAGCCACGGCGCGATTTCGTTAAAGTCCGCGTCCATTGTCATCAAGCCGGCCAGTCCCGTTTCCGGAACCGTGCGGTACTCCACCGAACGGACTCGCCCATTCCAAACCACGTCGAAACCCGTGCAGATTCACCAGGAATCGAGCGGTGGGGAAAACTGGCAGAGCCGCAATCACATCAACGCCCAACGGGAAGTGCCACTACGATATCGTGGCTATAAAACCACGATCGACCACGCCGAGTCGGTCACGGGTAACCGCGCGACCCCGATTGTGATTCTCGGGAGTGACACGCAATTCCTCGGGGTGACGATGCCCCACTTTTGGGAAAACTTCCCCAAAGGGGTCGAGACGACCAACGGTGAATTGCGACTGCACCTCTTGCCAGCCGAATCGGCCCACGGCCACGAGTTGCAAGGCGGCGAGCAGAAAACGCACGTCTTTTACGTGAGCTTCGGCCAAGACACGATCACCGCTGACCCGATGGTCTGGTGCCGCAGTCCGCTCGTGGTATCGGCCGCGCCGGAGTGGTACGCCTCGACCGGCGTGGTCCCTTATTTGACGCCGAAAACGGCTCATTCCCAAGAAAAGCACGAGAGCCTTGTCGAGCAAGCCCTTGACGGCCCCGACACGTTTTTGACGAAACGGGAGACGATCGACGAGTACGGGTGGCGAAACTTCGGCGACATTTACAGTGATCACGAGGCGGCGTTTCACACCGGCCCGACGCCGTTGATTTCCCATTACAACAACCAGTACGACTGCGTCGCCGCCTTCGCGGAGCAGTTCTTCCGCAGCGGCGATTTGCGGTGGTACACGCAGATGCTGGAGTCCGCCGATCACACCGTGGACATCGACATTTATCACACCGATCACGACAAGGTTGCCTACAACCGCGGCCTCTTCTGGCACACCTACCACTACGCCGACGCGGACACCGGCACGCACCGCAGTTACCCCAAGGTGTTGCGGACGGGTGGACACTTTGACAGTGGCCAAGACCTGGAAAAGATGGGCGAAACCGGCGCGAAGCTCAAGAAAATCCTCGCTGTCGGCGGCGGCCCGGCGGGGTCGCACAACTACAACTCCGGCTTGATGCTCGCCTACTACCTCACCGGCAACACGCTGTACCGTGATAACGCCGTCGGCTTGGCAGACTTCGTGATTCAGATCGACGACCCCGGTTGGACCGTCTTCCGCTGGCTGTCGCGGGAGTACACCGGGTTGGCCACCGAATCCAACGACGGTTACCACGGTCCTGGCCGCGCGGCGGGTAACTCCATCCTCGCGTTACTTGTCGGGCACCAACTAACGGGTGACGCAAAATACCTCGTGAAGTGCGATGCGATTATCCGCCGCGCCGTCCACCCGATGCAGAATCTCGAACGCCTCGATTTGCTCAATGCCGAGTTGCGTTGGTTCTACACGATGACCCTCCAAGCACTCGGGGTCTACCTCGACTACAAAGCCGAACTCGGGCAACTGGACCGCATGTATGGGTATGCCCAACTCACGCTATTGCACTTCGCCAAGTGGATGGCGACGCACGAACGACCGATCCTGGACAAGCCCGAAGAACTGCAATACCCCACCGAATCGTGGGCGGCGCAAGACATGCGGAAAGTGGAAGTGTTCAACTTCGCCGCGAAACATGCCAGTGGTGAGGACAAGTCGAAGTACCTCGAACGAGCGAACTGGTTCTTCAAAACCAGTGTCGATGCGCTCGATGAATTCCCAACGAAATCGCTGTGCCGCCCGGTCGTACTGATGATGCGCTACGGGTGGTCCCATGCGTGGTGGCAATCGCACCCCACTCCATCCGCACCGAAGCCAACAGTCGCAGTCACCGCAGACGAATTCGGCACGTGGACCCACTTCGTACCCCAAAAAGCAAAGGCGATGAAACGGGCGAAAATGTTGGTCGTTCTCGGCGGGCTGTTCGCCATCGTGCTGTTTTGTCTGTTGCTTGCGTGGTTCTTCATCGCGGCGTGATCCGGGCTACAATAGTTACGGTTAATAAGCTCAGTCGGCGGTCCCCAATCCTTCGGGCTGGAACAGTTTTATGCGATTCAACTATGCGATGCTCGAAGCCGCACAAAAGGTTCCTGGCAAGCCCCGGCACAAAACCCGCACCGTGGTCGTCGGTGGCGTGGCGATTGGTGGCGACAACCCGATTCGCGTGCAGTCGATGACGACGACGGACACGTTCGATGTCGCCGGGACGGTGAAGCAGATTCATGCACTCGAAGAAGCGGGCTGCGAATTGGTGCGGGTGACTGTGCCCAAGCCCGAAGATGCGGGCGCACTTTCGGAGATCCGCAACCAGATCGGGATTCCACTAATTTGTGACATTCACTTCGACTACAAGATGGCCCTCGCCGCGCTGGACCACCCGGTGGATAAGATTCGCATCAACCCCGGCAACATCGGCAATGCGGACCGCTTTCGCCAAGTCGTTCGCAAGGCGAAGGATAAAGGCATCCCGATGCGGATCGGCGTGAACGCCGGGTCACTCGAAAAAGAACTGGTCGAAAAATACGGCTTCCCGTGCCCGCCCGCGATCGTCGAATCGGCGTTGCGGTCCATCGAGATTGCCGAGAGTGAAGGCTACCACGACATCATCGTCTCGGTGAAGTCGTCCGATACGCTCGTGGCGAGCGAATCGTATCGTCTCTTCGCCCAACTAGCGGACTACCCCACGCACATCGGCATCACGGAAGCAGGCAAGCCGCCGTATGCGGTGACGAAGTCGGCGGCGGGACTGGCGCCCATTCTGCTTGATGGCATTGGCGACACGATTCGCATCAGTTTGCTCGGCGATCCGGTCCCGGAAATTGCCGCAGCGTTCGACATTCTCCAAGCGACCCAACGCCGGGTTCGCCGCCCGGAAATCATTGCTTGCCCGACCTGTGGCCGACTGGCGATTGACCTCGAAAAGATCATCGCGGAACTGGAACAACGTCTCGAAGGCAAACGGCTCCCGGTGAAAATCAGCGTGCTGGGGTGCGTTGTCAACGGCCCCGGCGAAGCCCGTGAAGCCGACATCGGCATCGCCGCTGGCAACGGCAAAGGCATGATCTTCCGCAACGGCGAAATCATTCGGCGTGTCGATGAAAAAGATATTGTCGATGCGCTGATGGAAGAAGTGGCCTACTGGGAATCGACCAACCAACACAAAATACCAAAGCCAGAAGCAGAAAAGACGGGACGGAAGAAGCTGCCGTTGGTGGTGTGATGGGCATCAACTGGAATGGGCCGTGTGACGATTGACACGACCCATTCATCGACATCACTTCGCGGCCAATTCTTTCTTGATCGCGGCCGTCACTTTTTCGGACGTGGGTTCATCACCCGATTTGAATCGCGCCACGACTTCGCCGTTGCGGCCGATCAGAAACTTCTCGAAGTTCCAACCGATTTCGCCTGCGAAACTCGGGTTGGTCTCTTTCTCAGTTAGAAACTTGTACAGCGGGGCTTTGTCATCGCCTTTGACGACGACTTTCGCCATCATCGGGAACGTGACCTTGTACTTCGATTGGCAAAACTTCAGGATGTCCGCATTGGTGCCGGGTTCTTGTTTACCGAATTCGTTGGCCGGAACACCAATCACGACCAAGCCGTCCTTGCCGTGTTTTTCGTAGAGGTCTTGCAAGCCGTTGTATTGTGGCGTGTAACCGCACTGGCTGGCCACGTTGACGAGCAACACCACTTTGCCTTTGAATTGGCTCAGCTCGACATCTTTCTCGTTGATGTCTTTCAACGTAAATTGCAGCGGACCGCTCATTTTGGAACCCTTTGCGGAATCATCGTTAATGACAAACCCAGCAGTGCCAAACCCGGTGATGGCCAGCGCCATGCACGCGGCCAGTAATCCAAATCGCGTAACAGTCATCGAAAACCTCCCGATGGGTGTGAATACTGCTTCCATCTTAGGCACCGGAACAGCGTGTGAAACGAAGGATCCGCATTTTACGGCGAAAGTCGTTCTCTCACCCAACCGCTTGTCGTGCGCCGAAAGCGGATGCGGTCGTGCAACCGGCTCGGGCGGCCTTGCCAGAATTCGATCATGTCCGGGACCACACGGTAGCCACCCCAATGCGGCGGACGGGGGACTTGCCCGTCGGAATACTTGGCGACCAGCTCCGCTTGTTCTCGCTCAATGATCTCTCGACCACTGATGACATCACTTTGCCGGGATGCCCACGCACCCAGGCGACTCCCAAGGGGGCGGACGTGGTAATACTCATCGGATTCTTGCGGCGTCACTTTGCAAATCGTGCCTTCAACTCGAACTTGGCGTTCAAAGGCGTGCCACAAAAACACCAGCGCGGCAAACGGGTTCGCCGCAATTTCCCGGCCCTTGCGGCTGTCGTAATTCGAGAAGAACGTGAACCCGCGAGTGTCAATCCCCTTCAACAACACGACCCGTGCCGACGGCTTACCGTCCGCTGTGGCCGTCGCCAACGTCATGGCATTTGGCTCGGACAATTCGGCTTGAAGAGCGGCTTGGAACCAGGTTTGAAACAACGCAATCGGGTCATCCCCGGCCTCGGTTTCCGATAGCCCACCGTGGGTGTAATCTTTTCGCAAATCAGCGACCGACTTCATGCCCACTCCCCGCTCATTTCGCAACCGTACCAACGGAACTCATCGTAGTTCCACTGACTTTCCAGGAGTAAGGAATTGCACCAAAACTGTGTCAGGTCGAAGACGCCCGTCACGCTGAACTGCCCAAAAACCCATTGCGAAGGAGGGGACTTGAACCCCTACGCCCTTTCGGGCGACAGAACCTAAATCTGTTGCGTCTGCCAATTCCGCCACCCTCGCTTGATCCACTTGCCCCACGGTTGTGATACTTCAGTGTTCAGGAAGTGCAGTATTCTCCAGCTCTCCAAACTCGAAGTCTCATGAAGAGCATTCTAAACAGGATGTACCCTGCGTCAACGTGCAGCAGAAAAGACGAGACCGACAACCAGGGGCATTTCCTTGTTTATCAGCATCCGGTGTGGCGGATGCACCCACGGGCTTCAAAATGGCGTTTCGTGATTCTCATTTTCGCCGAACAGGTTGGGGCTGGTCGCGGTTTCCTTCACGCGCCGGCGTGGTTTCTCGGGGGGATCGACTTCGATGGGGGTGGGCTTGGCGGGGCGTTTCGCCTTCGGCGTTGGCTCTTCGATTGGTGGCGTGATGATTGCCGCTTGAATCGCCGGTGGGCGCATCTCTGCGGGGGCTTCCAGCGATGACAGCACTTGCTCGGCGCGTTGCAGCACGGATTCCGGCACCCCCGCGAGCCTAGCGACGTGGATGCCGTAGCTCTTGTCCGCGTTGCCTGTGGTGATCTTGTGGAGGAAGATCACGTCGTCTTCGACTTCCTGAACTTGCACGGTGTAATTCCGCAACCGGGGCAACGTGACGGCCAGCCGGGCGAGTTCGTGGTAGTGGGTGGCAAACAGCGCCCGACAACCGACGGTGTCGTGCAAGTATTCCGTGATGGCCCACGCCAGCGACACGCCGTCGTAGGTGCTAGTCCCACGACCAATTTCATCCAGAATCACGAGGCTGCGACTGGTCGCGTTGTTCAAAATGTTGGCCGCTTCCGTCATCTCGACCATGAACGTCGATTGGCCGCGACTGAGTTCATCACTCGCACCGACTCGCGTGAAGATTCGGTCTGTGATACCAACCGTGGCCGATTTTGCAGGGACAAAACTGCCGATGTGGGCCAGCAACGTCAGCAACGCGACTTGCCGGATAAAGGTCGATTTGCCGGACATGTTCGGGCCGGTGATGAGCCAGAAGACGCCGTCTACGGGGTGAAAGTGAACGTCGTTCGGCACGAACGTGCCGGGCGGCAACGTCTGGTCGAGAACCGGGTGCCGGCCTTCGGTGACGTGCAACGTCGGCTCGTTCACCATCGTTGGCCGCACGTAGTTGCGACTGGCTGCGAGTTCGGCGAGCGAGGCGAGGAAGTCGAGCATCGCCAGCACGTCGGCGGTTTGCAACAGGCGATGCGTTTGGGCCGCGATGGTGTCGCGGATTTGCAAGAACAGCTCGAATTCCAGGGCTTGGCTGCGTTCCTGGGCCGTGACGACTTTTTCCTCGTACTCCTTCAAGCGTGGCGTGCTGTACCGCTTGGCGTTCTTCAGTGTGCGTTCGTGGATGTAGTCTGTCGGCACGCGGGCTTCGTTGGAATTCGTGATTTCGATGTAATAACCCATCACGTCCGTGAAGCCAACTTTCAAGCTGGAGATGCTGGTGCGGGTGATCTCTTGGGCTTGGTAGCGCGCGATCCAGTCCTTGCCGTCTTTGGCCAGCTTGCGAAGTTCGTCCAGTTCGCTGTGATACCCGGCGAGGATGATCCCGCCTTCCTTGGCCGAGTACGGCGGGTCATCCGTCAACGACCGATCCAGCAGGTCACGGAGATCGGGGCAGAGTTCCAGTTTGGTTTCGAGTTCGTTCAACAACAGCGCCTTGCGGCCCGTCAGTTTCGCCTTGAACTTCGGCAACAGTCGCAAGGTGCGGGCGATGGCCGCGAGGTCTTTCGGTGTTGCACGGGCCGTGGAAACTCGGGTCGTCAGCCGTTGCAAGTCGGACGTGGTTTCGAGCAGTTCCCGAATGCTGCCGCGTAGCGAATGGTCGTTGAGCAGTTCTTGAACGGCATCGAGTCGCGCTTCGATTGCGCCGCGTTCGTTGAGCGGGGCGAGTAGGGCGTCGTGCAAAAACCGGGCGCCCATCGGCGTGATCGTGCGATCCAGACACGAAAGCAACGACCCTTCCCGGAGGTTGTCCCGCAACGTTCGCGTCAGTTCCAAACTGCGTCGGGTCACTTCGTCCAACACGAGATACGTATCGGGACGATGTGGCCGCAACCGGCGGATGTGGCCGAGACTCGCTTTGAGTGTTTCGTGCAAATAAATGAGCAACGCACCCGCGGCAACGAGGCACGGTTGGCCGTCGTCGAACCCGAAGCCCGACATCGTGGCCACCGCGAAGTGCTTGCGAAGTGCATCAAGTGCGGTCGAGGGGTCAAAGGTCCACGCGGGGCGCGGCGTGATAGACCGGGGTGGACTGGAGCCGAGTGTGGACATCAACAAATCAACGACATCTTCCGGCAACAGGCACTCAACTGCTGCGAGCCGGGCGAGTTCGTCCGGTAGCATCTTTTCCGAGAGGTCGGCACATTGAAACAAGCCGGTCGAAAGGTCCGCCCACGCCAGTCCGTAAATGCCGGGCTTACCCCGGCAGAGTGCGACGAGATGGTTCGGGCGACGCGGGTCCAGGAGTTCGTCTTCGGTGACGGTGCCGGGCGTGACGAGCCGATTCACCTCACGGCGAATCAACTTCTTGCCACTGCTGGCATCCTCCATTTGCTCACACACCGCCACCCGATGCCCGGCGCGAAGCAGCACGTTCAGGTAGTGTTCAAGCTTGTGATACGGGAACCCCGCCATCGGGATTTCTTTGTCCCGCTTGGTCAGCGTGATACCCAACACCCGATGCCCCAACTCCGCGTCCTCTTCAAACAGTTCGTAGAAATCCCCGTTGCGAAACAGCACCAGCATCCCCGGATGCTGGTCCTTCGCCTCCCGAAACTGCTGCATCATCGGCGTCATGGGTTCAGCGATTTTCTGTTTTGAGGAATCGAAACCGAATGCACGGGTTAGTCATACAGAGTGAATGGTTCGACGTGGAATTCAATCTCCCAAACAAACCACAGGTCGCCCCAATTCTTTGGCACGGGTGACAACCTGTTGAAACCGTGTTATCAGCTTCAAGAACTGTTTTCGCTGAACCGTTTCGTACACTTCTTTGATATCGGGCGTGACCTGCGTGCCAATAGAAACCTCCCATGTATGGGGCTGTGACTCAACGTGTGCTCGTACCGTCAACAGCATCTGTTCTAACGCCACCACATCCTGCTCACTAAACGAAGCATGGTCATATAAGTCGATGTACTGCCCCGTGACGGCCCTCAGACGCTCGATGTACGGATAAAGGAACCAGTAGTAGCCATCATCATCCAGACACAGCCACGGTTCGCCCTGAATTAAACCCCACGATTTACCTTTGCGGACGCCGATGTCGAGTGACACAAGCCCTCCCAACGTAGCAACAATTAGTTTTGCCAATCCAAGCTGAAGCTGGGTTGTTTACTCTTCCGGCGGGGAGCGGAGCTTGCTCATGGTGACGACGTTGCCTTTGCCGTGGTAGGTCACGTCGGTCATGAAGCGGCGGATGATGAGGAGGCCGCGACCGCAGGGGCGTTCGAGGTTTTCGGGGGCGGTCGGGTCGGGGACATCGGCGGGGTTGAAGCCGGGGCCTTCGTCAATGATTTGGATGTCGAAGCGGTCGCCGGTCACGGTGTAGTTGATGAAGACCCGCTTGTCCGCGTCCATTTGGTTGCCGTGTTTCACGGCGTTGACGAGGGCTTCTTCCAGTGCGAGCTTGATGTAAAAAATGTCCCGATCGCCATACTGCGAGGACTGAAGCGAGACCTCAATCTCCTCCTGAACTCGCCGGGCTTCGGCAAGGTCACTCGGTATTGTGATCTCAATGGCGAAACGGGATGCAATCATATCTACCTGCCGCAATAGCTGGGGCAATCGTCGTCTCCCTACCGCCAAGGAGGGCCACCAACGTTGGCCACCAGTGTTAGAACGAGTTGAGGCCCGTCTGTTCGTCCTTCACAATTTTCAGCATCTTGTCGAGCTTGGTCAACTCAAAGATTTCCAGAATCGTCTTGGAAATGCCACACAGAATGAGCTTGCCGCCACCCGTGGCGAGCCGTTGGTGCAGGCGGATCAACTTGCCAAGGGCGGCGGACGACAAGAATTCGACGGTCGTGAAGTCCAGGAGCAATTTCTTGCGGCCCAGTTCATCGACGAGTTTGAACAGGTCGTCACCGATCATCTGGATGTTTTGTTCATCCAGAATTTTCTTATCAATGAACCGGACGACGGTCACGTCGCCGATGTCTTCAAAGGTAATCCGTTGGCGGCGCGGTTGCGACATGTGGCAGTACCTCGGCGTGAACAAACTCGGTTGCGGCGGGGGAGCCGTCCGTAGCGTGATATTGATTTTCTTCTGAACCGACTGACTGTCAAGCGGTCGGCGCGGTTTTCCCGACCGGAAAAACCGATTCGATCCCTCAGGATGAACACATTGGCAGTGACATCCCGCCGATCGGCCCTTCACTCGGAGTCAGTAAGACTTCTTGCTCTATGCTATCGAGTTCCGCAACAAATTCTTCGCCGAAGTACCACAAAATATCCGGTCGCGCACTGCGGTAGAGCGTCGGACCGGGGCCTTGGCACACCAATTCGCCTTCGAGATCGAACTCGTAAGCGGGGCAAAGAATGCGGTCGTTGAACGACACCGGAAATAGCAAGCAAACCATCGGCTTGATGTCGTGAACATCAATGCCGCGTTCCAAGGCGAAGCGGTGGATCCGGCACCCCCGTCCGACGGGATCGAGGAACACACACGCCCACTCGTTATGGGGGGAGCGACCCGGCGGTAAATCGACGACTTGCGTTCGGGTGTACCGCCCGCCGGGGTACTCGGTCTCGTCCAAAACCCCGAAGTCGTCCGGGTCTTCGCGGAACCACTCGGACCGTGGCACCCCGAGGTACGCTTCCAGTTCGGGTTGATGGGCCTCCAGGGCCGCAACGCGGGGCAACTCCGTGTCCGCACCGTACTGACAACAGGCGTCACTGCAGAAGGTGCATTCCATGCAATGGGTGAAATACGTGAGCGTAAAGATCCGCTTATCGACGAAGTCGATCACGGGTGCGCCGAACTTGCAAGTGTAGGAGCGAGACAGCGAACGGGGCATGCCGGACCTTTCCTAAGTTCGTGGCCAAGTCGATCAGAGCGTGTTGACTATTCGACGATTGTGTTCCGTGGTCATTCCAGTTTCAACAGCAGTTCACCACATCTGCGTATCAGCACCGGCGAACCGGCGACGGCAGTCGCCTGGTTAAAAACCGAGTACCTGCTAGTGGCTGACCACCCAGCCCGCGATGACTTTCCCGGTGAACCGGCGACGTTAGTCGCCTGGGATAGAACCGAACACCTGTTAGTGGCTGACCACCCAGCAGCTTACGCAGCCGGTTCGCCGGGAGTTAGCTCACACTGGTTTCGACTGCGGCAACCAGCGCCGGTGCCACCACAGCAATCGGCTTCGCAAACGTCAGCCGGGCGTAGCCGTCGCGGAAGTACTCGGCGAGTTCGCCAATGGCTCGCAACTCGACTCGATGTAAGAACTGGCGAGCGGGCGCGTCCATCGGGCCACTCGAAACGTGAACCATCAGTAACCGCCCACCGCCCATTGCGACCGCTTCTTCGACGGCTTTGAACAGACTGCGTCCGTGGCCCTGTTTGCGATGGGTCGGCGCAACGCAAAGCGTTTCCAACGTCGCCGCCCCTTGGCTTGTGTCGGTCAGTTGGAAGCAAGCAAACCCGGCCAGCGTGTCTCGTGTGGCGAGAACCACGCATTGTCGGCCTTGGGCATCTTTTCGCGTGAGCGTCTCGTGCAGTCGTTTGGCAGTCAGTTTGCGATCATCGGCTGGCAGGTGATCCATCGCTTCGATCAGTTCGAGGAGTTGTGGCAAGTCGCCACGCTTGGCAGGGCGAAGTCGCAGATCAAACGAGGACGGCTCGTCCGCGATACTGTCAATCGGGCAGTGGGGCACGACGACCGCTTCGGAATTCGCTACGTAGCGAACCGCGTTGGCCAACGTCGGCTTCACGCTACGCAATAACGCTGCTTTTACCAACCCGACGATGAACTCGGGGTACGGTATCTTGGCCGATTCCAAGCCTGCCGCGAGACCGGCGAGCGGACTGATACACGGGTTCGGGTTCACTTCCAGAATGAACGGCTCCCCTTCGTCATCGAGTCGAAAATCCACACGGGCATAGTCCCGGCACCCGACCAACTCGAACGCTTTCTTCGCCAACGTGGAAACCGTGTGGTGCAATTCCGGAGTCACGTCAGCCGGGTTCTTGGCCGGCGTTGCGGTGAAG
>JANLRE010000253.1:0-2478 GCA_031368205.1 Fimbriiglobus sp.
ACGGTAGTGGAGGTGCAAGTAGTCGTACTCCACACCCTGCCCGCAACGCACTTGCATCCCCAGGCAAACGTTGAACGCTTCTTCGCCGGGTCCGCCGAGCCAGAAATACGCTTCGCCCGATTTCGACATCTTGATGGAGCGTTCTTCGAGCGCCCGCGCGCGAATCATCTGGCGATAAATCGTCAGGCCGAGTTCAACTGAAATGGCTTCGCGGCCGCTGTGAACCACGGTGGTGGTGTCCGCCGCGCCGCGATTCCGTTTGGCGGAAGGCAGCGCGGCGGAACTTTCGTCAGACGTGTCACCAGATGAATCGGCCATGAACAGTCCCCTACGTGTTGCGTCACCGCATTATACGTCGGCGTTCGGATTGTTCCTAGTCGGACTGGCTTGCCCGAACAGGCTCGAAATCGCGTACATCAGCACGGCGGCTAATAGTAGGTATCGGAAGCCGACGAGCATCGAGAGATTTTCCGACAACCCCCCGAGCAAGGCCCCGGCCACGTTCGCGCCGAAGAATCGGTCTGGGTAAGGTGCGCGGCCGAACGTCACGGGGAAGATTACCCCGGCGAACACCACCGGCGCGAACACCAGTCCGCACGCGGCCAAAATTTGCACGCTACGGTCCATGCCCAGGAACGCATCGAGCGGAACCACGATGTTGACCCCGAGTGCCAGGAACAGGCCGATGTAGAACGGCCAGAGTTTGGACGGCTTCACGACGCCCGCGAACAAGGTGCCGAGCATCGACATCACGAGAATTGCGGCAAACACGACCGTGTTCACCGCCCACGTGCTGCCGAACAGCAGGGCCATTTGGACGACCGCTTTCGTTTCAATCAGCATAAACCCCGCACCCAACCAGAACGAGCGAAACAGCAACCCGCGATCGTCAATCCTCGGCACGCCGTTCGTGGCAGCCACCAAACTCGGTCGGTACAGGAAGCCCAGAAACAACGACAGCCCGACCATCAAGCCGATGCCGCGCAAGATGTACCCCGGCACGGTCGGCTTGCGGGTGTAGAGGAACGGCCATTCGTCCGTGGCGGGCGGCATGTCGCTGTCCGTGGGGGCGATGGTCACGTTCCCGAGCGCGCCCCACTCTTTGATCGGTCCGGGTGCGGTGCCAAACCAACTCGGCTTGTCTGGGGGAGGAGTCGTGATGGGCTTGGTCGTTGGTAGCCAGAGTTGATTCCCATTGTCACGGAATTTCTGGCGGATCGGGTCAATCGTGTCTTTGTGACCGACCAGGAAGAAGGTGAACATATTGGAGAAGTAATCGAGTTCGAGCTGGTTCGGGAAGTTGGGTTGCGTCAGAACAACCGGCTCGGCGCCGAAGGTGTCACGCAGGCCATCGCGCAACCGAGCTGCCAGCCAACCTTGGCGGAAATAGTTGTACAACGCGAACGACCCCGTCGGCTTCAACACCCGTTTCACGTCCGCGAACGCTTGTAACGTGAACAGGTAACTTTCGAGGCGAATGCTGCCGTACCCGGAGTGCAATACCAACGAATCGACCAGCGCGTAAACGACGAGGTCGTACTCACCATCGGGCGCGCGGCGCAGGAAGTTTCGGCCGTCGTCCAGGTGGGCCGTCACGCGGGGGTCGGCATACGGCTTGTTGGGGTGGTGGTCCCGGCCGATTTGCTGAATGACGGGTTCAATATCGACCGCGTCAATCTTCGCATCCGGTGCCGCCCACATCGCCGCCCGGCTCACGTCGTTGCCGGACCCGGCGCCGATAATCAGGATGCGTTTGAACTTCTGTGCGCCGTTCATTTCCTTGTTCAACAAGTACGGCAAGTCGTACCCGACTTCGGCCACGGTATCCAGGGATTTGATGGTCTGATGGCCGATGAGGTTGGTGTTGATCTCACCCGTCTCAGGTTGATAGTCGATGCGGTAATACGGCGACCAGCGGGTTTCCACGGCGGTTTCAAACGGGATGACGCCGGACGTTCGCAAGGTCAGCACTGTTGCAAAGATGAGGCAAGCGATCGGGAACAGCAACTTGGGCTTCACGCTGTGGCCGACCGGAACCGACCGGAGCAAGAAGTAAAGAATTCCGAGTGCCGTGATGCCAAACCAAACGACCGGCGGCAGGTGAAACCACGAACACGTCGCAAACAGGACGATCCCGGCCAGACTGCCGCCCAGGTTCAGCGCATACGCCGTCGCCCGGTCCGAGACCTTGTTGAACGCCCGCCCCATCTCTTGCCCCGGCCCGATCATGACCGCAGCGATGAGCAAGAACATGAACCCGGTGACCAATTCCACCGGCACGAGGAACTCCGGCGTACTCGTCGCGTTCGCTTCGGTGCCGAAGAAAATGACATCGGGCGCGATTTGGTTCCCCACGTTCACGTAGTGTTCCAACCGCGACCGAAACAAGTTCAACAGCAACCCGGCGCCGACCGCAACCGCGAGCAACATCGGCGTGCGGTACAAGTGCCAGCGGGTCGAACTCGCGCTGAGGCAACC
>JANLRE010000245.1:0-13653 GCA_031368205.1 Fimbriiglobus sp.
CAGTCCGGTCAACGCGCTCACCATCCGCGCCGTCCCACCGGCTGCGCCGACTCCCCACTCTTCGATGGGCGACCGCGTGTCGAGGCAGTCCCGGGTTGAGACCCGAACGCCACGCCCGTGTGGTGGACCCCAATTGCTAGAGCATTTTGAACTTCCGACTTGCGCTCTGAACTCGGTTATGTCAGGCTGTGGTTTTCCTGAAACCGGAGCCGGCGATGCGTGCGTTTTCTCTCGATTTGCGACAGCGGGTTTTGGCCGACTATCAGGCGGGGCTTTCGTTCGCCGAGTTGGGTCGCAAGTACACCACCAGTGCCGAGTGGGTCCGGCTTTTTATTCGACGCTACGACGCCACCGGCGAGATTGAAGCCCGTCCGACACGCAATCACCGCGTACCCTTTTACCGTCGCCAGGAAACCGAACTCCGCCGGGCGGTGGCCCAGAACCCGAGCCTCACACTCGCAGGCTTGCGAGCTCAGTTGGGCGTCGAATGCGACCTCACCACCATTTGGAACGCCTTGCGGGCGTTGAAGATTTCGTTCAAAAAAAAACGCTCGTCGCGGCCGAGCAGCAGCGGCCCGACGTGGTCGTCGCCCGCGAAGAATTCTACACGCTCCAGCAAGTCGGCCTCGACCCCAACCGGTTCGTTTCCCTCGACGAAACCTGGATCAAAACCAACATGACCCGGCTGTACGGCTGGGGGCCGACCGGCCAACGCGTCCTCGAATCGGTGCCGCACGGCCATTGGATGACCACGACTTTTGTCGGCGCCTTGCGGTCCACCGGACTGTTCGCTCTGCTCGTGGTCAACGGCGCGATCACGGGCGACATTTTCCACGCCTACGTCAAACAGCAATTGGTGACCGTGCTCCACCCCGGCGACATCGTGGTGATGGACAACCTGTCGAGCCACAAGGTCTCGGGCGTGCGCCAAGCCATCCGCGCCGTCGGGGCCGAGGTCTTGTATCTGCCGCCGTACAGCCCCGATCTGAACCCGATCGAAAATCTCTTCTCGAAAGTCAAGGGCGAGATCCGCAAACGTCAGCCGCGGACGAAAACCGCCTGCGACGAACTCTGCGGCGAATGCACCGACTGGTTCACCCCCGAAGAATGCCACAACTACATCCGACACGCCGGCTACATCCCGCAAGGGAGACAATCAAACTGCTCTAGCCCGCTAAGCGCGGCGAGGATCGCGGCGGACGGATGATCGGGAGTCACGAGTAGGATCACGTCCACCCGGCGACCGGGATACCATCCGGCGGTCTCGAACACCGTCCGCACGCTCTCGGGCACCTCGAACACCAACGACCCCTCTTGCCGCCGAACGAGGACATTACTTTCCATGATACGAACCCCGTTACCGATCACCTTTGCTGTCGAGTTGCCCAGCCAGATACGCCTCAACTGCTTGTTTGGCCTCGGCGAGGCCGGCGCCGGTTTGCACGCGATGGAGTTTGATCGCAGAGATCATTTTGGATTGGTCAGTGAGTGCTTTGGCTTCGTCGGATAACTCGCCTACCGATGGTTGCGTTTGATGGAGGTTGAAATGCTTCATGATCGCGTCAAGCTTCGTTTCCAAACGGGCTAAACGACGGGCATCCGACTTGTTGAACATGCCGTAAACCGCCGAGCCGGATGCAAAAACGCTTACGATCAACGCAATCAGCACGAAGTCAGTCACGTCAAGTACGGCAAACATGTGCGGTCCTCCGGGAATACAAGCGCCATTGGTTAGCGTAGTAACCGACAGTGTCAACGAACAATTGCAATAACGGCGTGTCTATTCCGCAAGCCGCAATTTCGCCGCGATGCGTGGATCAGCCGGGCGGTAGACGCGCTCACGCGGCGTGACGATCGCCGAAGTACCGCACACGGCCAATCGCTCGCGTTGTTCGGCAACAAAATCGGACAGGTCGATGACTTTGACCAACTCACGGCGGGCGAAGGCTTCCAGCATCTCGCCGCGTAGCCCGAGTTGGATGGCCCGTCGTTGCAACTTAGCGCCCGAGGGATTGTGATCGGGATCCCACTGCACACGCACCAATGATTGGTCAACGGCTTGGGACCACTCCGCTTCCGTTTGGAATTGTTCAACGTCCCACGATGACGGCACGGCTTCGGCGAGAAGGGTGTCGAAGAACGCTCGGCGTATTCGCAACCCGAGCGTGACCTCTTGGTTCTCCTTGGTGCCCCACCCGGAGCGATACATCATCCACAAAAAATTCGGCTTCACCCAACTCATCCGCGTGAAGCTAAAGTCCCCGCCGAACACGCCGTGCGTCGCCGCAAATCGACCGATCGCCGGGCGGTACGCTTGGTACACGATCACGGTGTCATCATCGAATTGGGCGAGGATATGCCGGCCTTCCTTCGGCCAAACTTTGACTTGCTCGGTGTAAAGCTCTGTCACCAAATTCACAATTCCGACCTCTCGCGGCGAACACACAATCTGCTCGCCAAATTGGCAATATGCACGATCCGTCACAGACACCCGAAGTATCTCGGGGTTCGGCGAGGCAGGGCTGGCTAGCACGTCGGTGCAGCCGACGAATCAGGGTGTGATGACGACGGGCTTGAGGAGATTGATTGGGTAGTACAAAGTCTCGCGGTTATAAAATTTGTCCGCCTCACCGGCCATCACTGCGGCTGCGTTTTTGAAGAGGTGCATATCGGCGCGGTTACGCGGGATCAGACCTGGGTTACCGGATTCGTTCATCTTGCAATTGTCAGCGGCGCCGTCGAAGTCCATTGTGGCGCACGCGGCGCGAAAACTGGGCCACAGGTTACCCGCTGCGAATGCCCCCCCCATCGCCCAAGCCATGCTGTGCAGAGCGAGTTGTGCGTCCGCAGGCCACTCGTCGAACGTCTTGAACTCCTTCACTTTCTTGAGTTCCAGTTCGTTCGAGCTAAGCCGCCGGGTACAGAGTTCCAAAATGACGTCATCGGTTAACTTCAACTTGGTGAGCGCGGTGCAAGCCGTGTGCCCCTTGGTTTTGAGTTGCTTACTGTTGTCCGCGTCCTTAATTAGGGTCCACTCGGCGGTAATCTCGGCCGGCGTCGCTGCCGTGCCGCCCACTTTCTTGACGAACGCCAACCCCAACGCCACCCCGATCGGGTCGATGAGATTGCCGATACCGATCGTGACAAGTCCCTTGACATCGACGTACATGTACTCAACAGTGCCTTCGAGCGGTCTGGTGAACTCAAGGAACCGAGCCGACACAGTAGACCTCATAGCAACTCCTGTAGATGGAAAGCACGATGGTTTGCAGCGAATCGCTGGTTCATCTCGCAACCCGACAGTATCTTCTACTTCATGCTACCCAAATGCGATAGACTTTTACGAATTGTGAAACTGCCGACAGACAAGAAGGCATATCAGACTGGTGGTGACAACGATCCACCGATACCGCCACCACCATGTTCGACCCGCGATTGTCATATTTAGCCCAACTCCCTACGGTCGATGCTCCGCGAGCGATTGCTTGGCGCTGCGGGGGACTCGTTCGAGGGCGGCGTTGATGTCGCGGGCGTTGGGTTGGTTGCGGGATTCGCATTCGGCGCCGCGTTTGTAGGCTTCGACGGCGTCGGGCTTGCCTTGGGCGTAACGGGCTAGGCCGAGGAAGTACCAATAGCGGGCGTCGTTCGGGTCGGCTTGGATTGACTTGGCGAACTCGGCTTCGGCTTCGTAGAAGCGGTTAGCGAAGTAGAGTTGGATGCCTGTGTTGTAGACCGCGACGGCCCGGTCCCGTGCGATCGACTCGGAAGTGCTGAGGGGTACGGAAATCCCGCTGCGGGCGTTGGCGACCCGGCGGTCGAGGTCTTCGAGTTGGAGGGCGGCGGTCTTCTCGGCTTGTTGCCGTTGACGCACGAGGTCCGCGTTCTGCTGTTGCAGGGCGACAAGTTCCTGTGTCGTCTTGGCCTTGGCGTCTTCGAGTTGCTTCATCATGGCAGTCTGAGCGGCGGCGGCATCGGTCGCTTTCTTCGCTTCCACCGTCACTTTGCCTTCCAGTTCTTTCATCTCGACTTTCGCCTGTTGCAGTTGCTTCTCGGCCTTGGCCGTCGCTGCCGTCATCTGGATTTCGACGGCCGTCACCTTGTCGTCAGCGGTTTTCGCAGCGGCTTGGGCGGCGTCCACTTCCTTCTTCGCGACTAACAATGCTTCGGCGGCTTTGGTGGCGTCGGTACTGGAACTCGCGGCCGCGAGTTTCCGAAGGACGCCGGGCAGGTTCTTCCTGATCGTCGCAGCGTCGTCTTTCTCGTCAACGAGCTTGTTGGATTTCAGCGTGGCGACAAGCCCATCGAACAAGGCTTCGGATTGCGCCAACTTGATCGTGGCCTGCTCGTTTTGGTCGCGCAGATCCCGAACTTCTTTTGCGATGTTTTTAATAGTCTCCTTCGTATCCGTCAGTTCTTTCAGGGCCGTCTCCTTCTGCGTCCCGGCGACGGTGGCTTCGTCCCTCGCGGCTTTCAACTTGGCACTCAGTTCCGTGATCTGCACAGTTAGCTTGTCGCCAGAGTTCGCCAGGGAATCGAGACCCGCCGGGATGCCGGACTTGGTGAAGAGCGGGCCGGCGGTGGG
The DNA here is from genome assembly GCA_031368205.1 of Fimbriiglobus sp. Lineage (GTDB taxonomy): Bacteria > Planctomycetota > Planctomycetia > Gemmatales > Gemmataceae > Fimbriiglobus. Next base: position 4,583 of record JANLRE010000245.1, read on the forward strand.
GTGGCCGTAGAGTTGTTGGCGAAGCGACCAGTAATCTTTCAGGTCGTCGCAGGTGCGCAGGAAGATTTGCTCCAACGGATCGGAAAGCGGGTTCAACCCCCGACCGGCGTTCTTGAGGCGGCGGTCGTTATGTGCGGCTTTGGCTTTGGTGATCGACGCGATTGCCGTGGGGTATTGCTGGGCCGTGGCCTGGTTGACCGCGTCCCAGAACAGGAAGCCCGGTTCGTCGGTGGCCGGTTTCTTGGCGTCCGGAACATCAGTTTGGAGCATCAACAATGACACCGTGGCCACTTCAGCGAGTTCTTGGGCTTGGCGCGGGGTGAGGCTGGCGCGCGGGCCGTTTGATTGCATCGCCTTCAAGCGGTTCAGCGACGTTTGGAACACGTGCTTGGCGGCAGGGAAGCGGGTTGCGGCATCGCTGTAGATTTTGACGGCACCGGGGATGTCGTTGGCGAGTTCCTTCGTGAGTCCCAATCGCAGTGCCGACTCGACGGCGACTTGCTTCTCCGCGTCCGTCTTAAGTGGTTCCTTGGAATCAACAATCGCCTGTAAGTCCGCGACGGCCGCGACCAACTTAGGATCATCGGCTTGAATCGCTTGGCCCGAATTGGCCAGTTCACGGACTCGCGTAATCCAGCGCGCCTTGCCGCGTTCGGCAACAACGTCCAACGGCGCATTTTCACCAACTGCTTCCAACGCGGGCAGGGCAAGTGCCACATCCCCACTGGCCAACATTGCCCGAGCATCGGCGAGATCGACCACGCCAGTCAGGGCTTGCGGGTTCGGTGCGGCGACCGAAGGGGGCGTTGTTGCGACGGATTTGGTTTCGTTGCTCCCACTCGGGATTAAGCCTGTCAAATACACGCCCGCGCAGGCGGCCACCCCCGCAATCAATCCGATTGCGGTCCCACCGAACCAACCGCCGGAGCCGTTCTTGGTCGGCGTTGGTTCTGTCGCCCATGCTGTGGGGATGTTGATGTCGGATCGGGATCCGTCCGATCGGCGGCGAGGTTGAGTGACGCCAGACAACCCACTGCGGCGGCTCTCCAATCGGTCCGAGGACAGTGGCGCGGGCATCTCCCCGGAGGCGTCCATTTGACTGGCCAAAGCGTGCAGGTCCGGGATACCGGCTTCTTCGGCTTCTTCGGCGCTCATCCGTTGCGAGATTTGGTTCGGGTCCATGCCCTCGACCGGCAAGGTCCAGTCGATTTCGCCGCTTTCTTGCTTCTGCGTGTCTTGAACCGGGCGAGCCTCTTTTCCTCGTCCGGGGAGGTTGAACGATACCGAGCTTCCACCCGCGTCGCCGGGACTACCGCCCTGAAAGATGTGCGACGTTCCATCCAGGTCATCGCCCGTGAACATCATCATGTCGGTCTTGTCATCGCTCGAACTCATGAGAGGGATTTCATCGACGTTGATTCGGGAATGCTCGTCGTTCACGAATCGGGCGCCGAAAATACTCGACCCCGGCCCGGTGAACAGGTTTTGATCGGCGTCCGTGTCCGGGTGAAGCAGGTCCACGCCCGAATCCCGAAATTCAATGTCGGCTTCCGTTACGTCCGAAAACAGGTTGGAGCCGGACGACCCGCGATCGGTCCGGTTGAAGTCGGGGCGGGAATCGTCCTGCATGAACCGGGGATCGCTATCAATCGACGGGAACGGGAGTTTTAACTCGTTCATGAGTTGGTTGGCCGCGTTGGACGTGGAATCGAAGACATCGACCGAACTGCTTTCCCCAGTCGAAAGCAGTTCGGACATGTCCTGCCCGACGTTCTTTTCCGTGCCATCCAACGGGGTGCTGAACCGACTGGAACCGCCCGGCGGGGCGTCGAAAATGTTGGAGCTACTGGGCGTCGGTTTGTGCGTGACGCGGAGGACATCGGACCCCCCGGTCCCCGGACCCGACTTCAGGGTGAAGATGTGCGAGTCTTCCTCGTGGGTGTTCGTGGGTCCGGGTAATTTGGGGATAATGTTCGAGGGCGGCACGTCCAGCCAACCGGACGCCGGTGCGATGGGGTCGCCATGACCGAGCAAGATGTCGGCGGCGTCGTCCGGGTCACCGGGCAGGGGTGATCGCCCTGTGGTGTCGCCGAGTCTCGGGAACGACGGCGGCCCGGAATCCTCGGCGTCTTCAAACAGCGCCCGCAGGTCCAGTTCCGCGTCGTCCGGGTCCGGTTGAAATTTTCGCGGGCCGGGCGTCGCCATCGCCTCAATTTCCGAAAGCCAATCGGTGTCGGATGAAGGCGTCGGACGCGCGGTAGGGTCTGGCCCTTGGGACTGCGGTTTTGATGGACCTTTCGGACCCGGTTTGTTGGGGTCGTTCGGTGGGACCGGATTCGAGGGGGTCGATGCCATCATAAACTCCACAAAAAAGCAGCAGCGGGTACCGATCCACAATCGGACCCGACACCGGACCGAACGAGACGACTTTGAAAGGTTATGTTGTAATTGTTCCGATTTCTCGGTCGGGGGCAATCTTTTTCCCAGATTCCCCCAAATCCCCGGTGTTCCAGCCGATTAGTCATAAATTCAGGCGATCGTTGATTTGTCGCGGTTTGTTCGGATTCGGGCAGCAACTGCGAAACGCTTAGGCAGGAGATTCAAGCCCATTCGTTATGAATTCCGACAAAAAGCGATCCTTCCCGGCGAAGTTCTCCTAAATTCTGCTTTTGCAACCGTTCGGCATCCCGGTTGCTTTGGGATGGTTCGAGTTGACAATATCCTGATTCAAGATGACGATAGTCGGGCAAGTCAACGATTCGACTAAGCCAAACCCTATTACACATTTCCGAAATGTTGTTCCCATGACACTTCTCGCAAGCCCTGATTTTCCGACCACAACTCACGGTTACGGCGAACCGACCCGGTCGGACCATGAGGTCGTCGAACTCCAATTGTTGCTACCCCGTTGGCAAGCCCTTGCGCTCGAAGCCGCCGCCCAAACCCGCGGCATGACGACTGGCCAAATCCTCCGCCGAGTTATCACCGATCTGTTCGTGGATGCCCCCGTCAATCGCTAGTTCCCGTTTGATGGTTCGATTCGGGAAACTCTTCTTGCCCCATTTCTGCCGTTCGGGTACGGATCGCACATAGAATAAGGCGGTGCCTGCGACCCGCTTAAAGATGCACACATGGGGAGTGCCACCGCGATGGCGTTGCTTGAAGTCCGCGGATTGGTGAAACGATACGGTCGGCGTACCGTCGTGGATGGGGTTTCGTTTGAAGTGAACCCCGGTGAAGTCGTCGGGTTACTCGGGCCGAACGGCGCCGGCAAAACCACCAGCTTCCGCATGGCCACCGGGCAAATCGTACCGAACGACGGCATCGTGATGTTCGACAATCAAGATGTCACGTCGCTGCCGATGTTTCGTCGGGCGCGGTTGGGCATGGGGTATCTGTCCCAAGAGCAGAGCATTTTTCGCAAGCTCACCGTCGAGCGGAACCTGATTGCCATTCTCGAAGCGTTGCCGTACAGCCGGAGTCTCGGGCGAAAGCTGAACTCCAGCGAACGGTGGGCACGCACCGAAGAAGCCCTGGAACGGTTCAACTTGTTGACGGTGCGCAAGAACATCTCGGCCCGCTGTTCCGGCGGCGAAAAGCGGCGGTTGGAAATCGCCCGGTGTCTGGTGTGCGAGCCGATGTTGATTCTGCTCGACGAACCCTTCGCCGCCGTCGATCCGAAGACGACCGAGGACATCCGCAAGAACATCCGCGACCTCGCCGACCAGGGCATCGGGATTCTGCTCACCGACCACAACGTCCGCGAAGTCGTCAAGACCGCCGACCGCATTTACCTCATCGTCGAAGGCAAAGTGGTTTGTCACGGCACGCCGGATCAACTGATCCGCAACCCGGTTGCCATTGATGCGTACCTCGGTACCACGTTCCAAGACGACGTGCTGATAGCGCGCTTGGCCGGCTTTGCGGGCTTCAGTGAGTCCAGCATGAACGAAGGCACGGGGGGGACGGCCACGCTCGCCCCACCCCGCACCCAAACCGCAACGCGGCCCGAACCCCCGCTGAACGGGTTCAACGAGTATGACATCCCGTTGACACCAGCCGAGAATCCGGCCCCCGTCCCGGTTCCGCTACCACAATCCCGTCCCGTGACAATATCCAGCGCAGCACCAGTTATCGCGTCACCGCCCCGGACGCCGATGGTGATTGACGACGCGATTCCCTACGCCGCCCCGCGCAAGCCGTTGCCGCCCATCACCCGTCCGAGTAGTCCGCCGCCACCCGCTGCGGCCTTCAGTTCCAGCACGCAAAAGCTGCTCGAAGACGAAAAAATGCGCCGGTTGATTGAGCAGTTGAAGAGCCGCGCTGATCTCCCCAACGCTTGGCACGAACTCGCCAGTCGCGGCGACGCGGCGATCCCGATGTTGCTCGAATCGCTCGAACGCCGTGAGTTAGAAATCCGCCACGTGGCGTTCAAATTGTTAGAATCAATCACAGGTCAAACCCACGACTACCAATCCGACGCCGCCGAAGACGTGCGGTTGCGCCAAGTGGCTCATCTGCGGGCGAAGCTGGAAAAGCGGGCGTGAGTTGAACGAATTGCACCGCAACTTGGAGATCATACCATGTCGAAATTGACCGACCTCACGGACGCCTACGTCGCCGGACCCGCCCAACTCCGGGCCGCCGTCACCGGGATGACACGCGAGCAATTGCTTGCCCGCCCGATTCCCGGCAAGTGGAGCACAATGGAAGTGGTGTGCCACATCGCGGACTTTGAACCCGTCTACTTGGACCGCATCAAACGGGCGATTGCGTTGAAGAATCCGCTCGTCTTCGTGGCCGACGAAAACGACTTCGTGAAACAACTCGCCTACCACGACCGCGACCTCGAAGAGGAGTTGAAGCTGATCGAAATCTGCCGCGCCTCAATGGCCCGCATCCTCCGCCACGTCCCCGAAACAGTGCTAACACGCACCGCGATCCACAACGAAAAGGGCCTCGTCACGGTCGAGTCGATGTTAACCGGCATCACCAACCACATCAAAAACCACATGGCCTTCATCGTGGAGAAAAAGAAAGCCCTCGGCATCGCATGATTTTCACCCCTTCATCCGCTCCAGCACGTTTGCGGTGATTCGTTGCACCCGTTCGTCCGTGCCCTTAGGTTCGGTGTAGACTTTGGGGCGGACGTAACCGGGTGGCGCGCTGAGGCCGTCGGCCCACCAGCAGGTGGCGGCGTTGAAGACGATGTTGCCCTTCGGGCCGGGGTAGACCGTGGCGGTGTAGTGGCCGTCGTTCGGCTTGCCCGGTGCCGATTGCGTTGGTCCACCGGCGACAATTTCCAGGCCGGGGATTGGTGCGGGGTCGCCGTGGTACTCCCAGCCGATCATGCCGGGTATGCGGTCGCCCTTTTTCATTCCGGTGCCTTTGTAAACCCAGTGGTCCGGCAGCAGGCAAACCCAGTCCGCGCCGCCGGTGACGGGGCCGGTGCTATGGGCGCCGATCAATTCGTTCGCGTAGGGCCGCTCGTGTTTCAGCGTTTTCATGGATTGAAATTCACGGGTACCGCCCGGTGGGCCGTACACGCCGACTCGTTCAAAGTGCGTCAAGGTTTCGTCAAAGACGATCCGGCCACAGACGGCGTTGCCCGAAAAGAAGCCGAGTGACACCCCGCTGTCACGCGCCGCCGTCACGTTCTTGAACATCTCGATGGTCCAGTATTCATCATGCCCGACGCTGAGGAACCCTTTGGCCCGCAGTAACCCTTTCGGGTTCACATGGGTGTCGCGGTTGCCGATGTAGGTGATGTCGTACCCCTTCGATTCCAGCCAGAATGCAAACGGAAATTCCCACAGGAAGAACTCGCCCGAACCCGTGCTCAGCGGCGCGTCCATAATCTGGCAATACTTGCCGTAAGGTCGCCGCACACCCACATGTACACCGCCACCCCAGTACCACTGCTCCTTGCCGTCGTCGTACAGCGAAAACTGACTCGGCCAACGGTTGTACGCTTGCCACGTGTTGTCCGAACATTGAAAGAGGTAGTCGGCTTTGCGGTCGTCATGAACGACGAAGATAACGTAACTCTGCGACCCATCGCCTTCCGCCGTTAACTTGCCGACGTACACGCCGCTGAGCCAGTCCTTCGGGATCACAATCGACGCACACGCTTCCCATGTGCATTCACGTTTCCGCTTCGGGCCAATCGGTGGATCGGTTTGCACGCTGCCAGCAAAGGCACCGAGTCGCTGCACCAACCGGCCACCCATGCCGCCGTAATACCCCATGCGGTACAGGTCGATCGTGAACTTCGACGCTGGGTTGGTGTTCACATGAAACGTCAGCGTTTCGCCTGCCGCAATCGTGGAATGCGAGACGTACCCTTCGATGCCAATTGCCCGATACTTGGTCTTCGGATCGATGGCAGTTTTCGAGAGCATCCAGTCCTTGGTGCCCGGCTTTTTGTTTTCATCAATGATGAAGTTCGACGGCTCGGCAGCCAGAACGCTCGACAACCCGAGACTCATCCCCGCCAGAGTGACAAGCGATTCGCGGCGGTTTGGGAACGGGTTCGGAAGCGTGGCCATGCTAAATACCTCGGATCGTGGTGGTACGATCGTGTCATATCTCGGCGTGTGTAGCCAGCGATTTTTGGTATTCCCCACGGATTACGAACCAAAGCCCAGGCACGATCGTGCCTGGGCTTTCTGGGTTCTCTGGTACTGATTACAGCCGGGTGCTGTACTTCTTGGCGGACTTGCCGAAGACGGGTTTCTTGGCGGGCGGGGGTGGCTCGTCGGTGGGGACCATTTGGCCGTGCTCAGAGAAGTCGTTCTTAGCGGGATAAACCCGAACGGCCTCATAGACGCCGCCCACGACTTCGACCGAAAGAAGCGTTTCTTCGCTCGTTGAAAAGCACCCGAGTGCGTTTCGCAGCCTCGGACCCGTTGACGTGTTTCGGCCAACCCAGACTTTTCGCTTGCTTCGTGTTCGGCTTGATTGGAGAATGAACACGACATTCTGAATCATCCAAGGGCGGGTAAACTGTCATGGCGACACCTGGGAAAATCGAAGCGAATTTCGACGCCCTGTTGAAAAGCTACCCGACGTACAACAAGCTCCCGAAGCACTTGCAGAATTACATTGACGAGTTGAACAAGAATCTGACGCCTGACGAGCCGAAGAACACGCCGTGCTGTCTCCAAATCAGCGAAGCGTTGAACGGTTGTGGGGGTGAGCACAAAGTACCCGAGCGGAGCTTCCGGCGCAGAAACCCAGAACTACCGCCCAAGTCCGGCAACTACTTCCTCCAAGCGGTTGACGAGCTTGAAAAGTATTTGGCGGGCAAGTACGGCACCGGCGAGGAGATTAAAACCACCGCGCGGAACGACCCGGCCAAGATGAAGTCGTACCTGAACAGCAAGCAAGGCATCCTGCTGTTCCGCGACGGCGGTGCAGGGGCGCACACGGAACTGTGGGACAAGACGACCATCATCCAGTCCGCCGGCGCCCCGAGTTCTAACGGTGCGGTCATGAACCAGGAATACATCTGGGGCAGGCCGCGCGTCGTGTTCTGGGAAGCGATCGGGGATTTGGCATCCCGGATCGGAATCGTACCGAACTGGCTGCCGGGCTGGTGGGAGGTGACGGACATTTTTGAAACGTACTACTACTATTTCTACCGCACCGGCACGGTGTACGCGACGAAGGAACGGCCAGGGATGCCCGTGTGCCCTTTGACCACGAAAGAAAACTCGGGCGCGTTTAAGATCGACACGTTGCGGAAAATCTCCATTCAGTGGGCCGCTTCCGATAGCCGAGCAGAATCGTTCACGCTGGTCGAGAGCGTCGCCACGCCGACTCTGGCCGGCTCCCACCCGGACACGCCCGCCGCCCCGTTCAAGGCCAGGAAAATGTTTTAGGGACCGGACAGCAGTGACCTCACGTCGAGTGACGCCGGACATGGATGCACATAACCATATTTGGACTTTGAACAATCGAGCCGTCGGGCTTACAGTTTCGCCCGGCGCCCGAATATGAACACAGTGGTTCCGTGATCGTCAGCGAAACCAATCGCTATTACAGCCGCGTGCTGTACTTCTTGGCGGACTTGCCGAAGACGGGTTTCTTGGCGGGCGGGGGTGGCTCGTCGGTGGGGACCATTTGGCCGTGCTCGGTCAGCACCGTGACGGGGCGGACTTCGCGTTTGCGGGCGGTGTAGGCTTCAAACCCTTCGATGCGGTCTTCGTCGATGAGGCGGTTAATCACCATCTCGATGTCGGTTAGATGGCCGCCTTGCTCGGGGGTCACGAACGCGATCGCCACGCCGTCGTTGCCGATCCGTCCGGTGCGGCCGATGCGGTGAACGTAGTTCTCGATGTCCATCGGCAGGTCGTAGTTGATGACGTGCGAAATGCCGGTCACGTCGATGCCGCGACTGGCCACGTCGGTGGCGATCAGGGTGTGGACCTTGGCGGCCCGGAACCCGGCCATGATCTTTTCGCGTTGCGTTTGGGCCAAGTCGCCGTGGATGACCGCCACGCCGGGGATCGCGCGGTGCAGCTTCTTGTACAGGTTGTCCGCCCACCGCTTGCGTTCCACAAAGATGAGGCACTGTCGCGGTTGCTCGCGTTCCAACACCTTCAGCAGCAGGTCGAACTTCTTGTCGTCGTCCACGGTGATGAACGTCTGGCGAATCTTCTCCACGGTCATCGTGCCGGGGGACATGCTGAGGTGTTCCGGATCGACCATGTAGCGGTTGACGAGTTTCTTAATGCTGTCCGGCACGGTCGCGGACATCAACAGCGTTTGCCGCTGGGCGGGGCACCGCCGCAGGATGCGTTCGATGTCCGGGCGGAAGCCGATGTCGAGCATCCGGTCCGCTTCGTCCAGCACCACGTAGCGAACGTCTTGCAGGCTCATCGACCCGCGGCGCAAGTGGTCGAGCATCCGGCCCGGCGTGCCGACCACGAGGTCGCAGCCCTTTTGCAGGGACGCCAGTTGCGTGCCCATCCGCGACCCGCCGTACACCGCCACGGTGCTGAAGCGTTTGCTCGGGGCGAGCTTCACCGCTTCGGTGGCCACTTGCATCGCCAGTTCCCGCGTCGGCA
>JANLRE010000276.1:0-8490 GCA_031368205.1 Fimbriiglobus sp.
ATTCACCCGACACGCAAGCTGCACTTCTTCGATTTACGCGGCTACCGCGACAGCCTGAAGCGCAACTACGGCCAAGCCGCGTTCGACGCCCTGGTCGCTGCGGAACACCATAACTTGACGGTCCTCTGGCTCAACGGATTCACAAGTTACGAACCGACAGGCTACGAGGATCGGCTGCGGTGGTGTAGCCATGCGGGGCAAGTCCTGTTCGTGAATGGAACCGAGCAAACCATTACGCTACCGATCCGAATGCGGTTCCGAACGACCTTCAAGGACGAGGGGCGATTGCAGATTCAAAGTTCGCTCCGGACATCTGCGGATGAACCGTGGATCGACGACTTCACCATCGGCCCCGATGACAAGCAATCCCCGTATGCCCGCGACGTTGTGATCCCGCCGGGTCGGCACACCGTCCACTTCCGCTGCACGCCGCTCACGAACGTCCAACCCACAGATTCGCGCAACCACTTGTTCTCGATCGTGGACTTCCGCACGAAGTAAACTGCGAATCATGAGGACTTGGTTGTCTCTGCGCTCTACGCCTAGTTAATCGCTTGCATCCTTTCAGGATGCCACGACCTGCTTGGCTTTCTATCCCGACGGGATTTCAGCAATTCGCCTGGGGTTGAACGCAGCGACACCCCAGGTACTAATGCCCCTGTTCTCGATTATTGGGCACTAGCTGATAATACTAACACTATTCGACCTCGTTGCCCGGCGGGAACGTAAAGTCGGTGACCTCTCCATAACCAGTGTTAGGCGACCTGGGTGTTGCCGGTATCCCTAAGTAGGAAACGGTCCGCATGGCGGAGCCACCACTGACCCGCGTGACATTGCTTGCCCGCATCAAGGATGGTGCGGACACCAAGGCTTGGGGCGAGTTCGTCCATCTGTACGGGCCGGTCGTCTACGGGTTCGCCCGCAAACGCGGCCTCCAAGACGCCGACGCGGCGGACTTGATGCAGGAAGTGTTGCGGAGTGTCGCCCGCAACGCGGACAAAATGGAGTACGATCCGAAACGGGGAACCTTCCGGGGGTGGCTCTACACGGTCACCCGGAACAAGATTTACAACTTCCTGAGCAGCCGGAAGAACCGCCCACGGGGGGCCGGGGATTCCGGAACGCAGGACCGCTTGGAGTCGATCCCGGCCCGCGAGAGTCAAGACGCCGACCCGGACTGGGACATCGAGTACCAACGGCGCCTCTCCGCGAAAGCGATGGAGCGGGTCAAGCACGAGTTCCACGACAATACGTGGCAAGCGTTCTGGGGCACCGCCGTGGAAGGCCGACCGGCGAGTGAGGTCGGCGCCGAGTTGAAAATGTCCTCCGGCGCGGTGTATGTGGCGAAAAGTCGGGTGTTATCCCGATTGCGTGAAGAAGTCCAACGATTGCAGGCCGAAGCGGAGGCGTGGTAACGCCCCGCATCCTATTTCATCCAGTTGGTCCCGATGGCTACATCGACTTGCCTGAACAGGGATTGCCCCACCCCGGACACGCTCACCGGCCTCATCCACGGCGACTTGCCAGAACCGGACCAAGCCACTCTCTCCGATCACGTCGGCGGTTGCGTCGGGTGCCAGGATCGCATGAACACCCTGGCAACGGGCGGCGATCCGGCCATTTCCAACGTGGTTCGTCACATCGACAAAGTGGACCCGCCCAAAGATTCTGCGTACTGGCGGGCGCTCAACGACTCCGAAAAAGCGTTGACGCGGCACTACGCCGAAGACATGCCAGGGCCGTCCGGCGAACTGAACCTCAGCTTCCTTTCGGCGACGGACACGCCGGGCTTATTGGGCCGTATCAATTCGTTCGACATTAAAAAAGTCATCGGTCGGGGCGGCATGGGCGTCGTGCTACAAGGGTTCGATTCCAACTTGCACCGCGACGTGGCGATTAAGGTTCTCGATCCGCAGTTGGCCAATAACGACGTGGCGCGCAAACGGTTCGTCCGGGAATCCCGTGCTGCTGCAGCGGTCGCGCACGATAACATCGTGGCCGTCTACCAAGTCAATGAAGATGAAAAATCCGGCTTGCCGTACATGGTGATGCAACTGGTTATCGGAGAATCGTTGGAACAGCGATTGCGTCGGGTCGGGCGGCTGAGCGTAATCGAAACGGTTCGTTTGGGGATGCAAGCGGCAGCAGGCTTAGCGAGCGCGCATGCGACCGGGTTGATTCACCGGGACGTGAAGCCGGGCAACATCCTTCTTGAAGAAGGCACGGACAAAGCCAAGCTCACCGACTTCGGCTTGGCCCGTGCCGCCGAGGACATGAAGCTGACCCGGACCGGCTTCGTCGCCGGGACGCCACTTTACATGGCCCCGGAACAAGCCCAAGGCGACGAAATCGACGCCCGCTCCGACTTGTTCAGCCTCGGGTCGGTGTTGTACGAAGCCCTGGCCGGCAAGCCGCCCTTTGAAGGCCGAACCCCGCTCGCCGTGCTGCGCCGCGTTGCCGATGAAGCCCACGTTCCGTTGCGGCAACTCAACGACGGTGTGCCGGAATGGTTGGAAGACATCATCGACCGATTGCTGGCCAAGAACCCGAAAGACCGCTTCCAAACGGCCACCGAAGTTTCGGAATACTTGGCGTACAAGCTCTCGTGTCTCAGCCCCGGTTCCCCGCTCGAAACTCGTGCGCAAGCCTGTTTGCTTTCGAGTGGTCCCCAACTTTCGGCGCGGGCGAAGAAACGATTTTGCGTCCGGACTGCGGCGATGCTCGCCGTCGTGTTCGGAGTTGGATTAGTCACAGGCGCCGTGGGCGTCGGCTTGTTCATGATGCCAACTGATGATCGAGTCAGTCAGTATGTACCCGTGCCGCAAATCCCGCTCGTACCCCCCACACTGCCAGCCGCGACAACGCCAGTGGCGAAAGTGGATGAAGGCCCCGACTCCATCAGTATGTTTGCCAGCCGAACCGGCGGGATTGTTTCGGTGGCGGTTAGCCCGGACAACAAGACCCTGGCCACCGGAATCGAGAACGGCCGCATCAACATCTGGGACATGGTGACGAAACGCATTCTATTCGAGCTTCACCCGGACAAAGACGAGAAACTCAACGCCCACCGTGGCCCGGTGTGGGCCGTCGATTACAGCGCCGATGGTACGGTGTTGATTTCGGCCAGTGATGACGGGACCATCAAAACCTGGGACGTGAAGACGGGAAAGATGACGAAGTCGTTAGCCGTGGGAACCTCGTTCCGAGCCGCGGCCGTTAGCCCGACCGGCGATTTCGTGGCGATGGGTGACCGGGCGGGGTTCGTCCAGGTGTTCGACCTGAACCAGGATAAGCCGATCCTGCAATACGATCAAGGCAGCACCGTGAATGCGGTGGCGTTCACACCGGACGGCTCCACGTTGGCGTCGGCGAGTACCGACGGTCGGGTGGTGTTGTGGGACATTGCCGGTGACCGCAAGCGAATCGGCTGGCAGGCCCATCAATCGCCGATTTACGGGTTAAGTTTTTCACCCGATAGTGAACGCCTCGTCACCGCCGGGTGGGACCAAATGGCGATCCTCTGGAACGTCAACGATGGAACCGCCGTCGGCAAACCCTTTGCCCACGACGAAGGGATTTGGGCGGTGAGCTTTTCACCGTGTGGTCGCCGGTTCGCCACCGCCGGGCAAGACGGCAAAACCCGTGTCTGGGACGCCGAAACCGGCAAGCTCACGGCCACTTTTGGTCGTGACAAAGGCAGCGTCCACGTCGCCCGGTTCGTGGATTTCGGCGAACGCCTCGTCACCGGAGGCCGCGACGGCACCGTGCGAGTCTGGGACACCGGCTGCGGCGAAGCCGAAGTGAAAAGTAAGAAGTAGCAAGCAAGCGAGAGGCCCGGCGGGGCCTCTCGGCGTTTCGGACAACAGCTTCCCGACACATTTCGTTCACTTCAAATCATTACCCGCCTGTGATTTCAGCAGCCACGACCAAACCATCAGCGCCGAAGTGAACGTAAAGAAACGCACTGTCGATTCCGTACCGACTGATGCTGCTCCAGCAACCCAAGTAGTATGACCAAGTCGTGTGCCCGCGAAGTGGATTACCGAATCCGTCTCGGTCGCCGCCCACGCCTGGAAAGTACTTATCCTTTTTGCCAAGTAGTTCTTGGACACGATCAGCCGGCATCCCGATCGGAATCCAACGCATTGCGTCGCGGGCCATCGGGCCCCGAGCTTGTGATTCCGCGTTCGCCCATGCCTGCGGACTGAACGGCTCATCGTCGAACGGATCGAGGTAGTTGTCCAACTTCACGAAGCCGAGCGCCAACCCGAACGACAAGACCAACGCCCAGCCACAGAGCAAAAGCATCACACGCTTGCGGGCCATCATTTATCCTCGGCGACCGACGGATTGTTCTCGCCACAACCGTGATGCGATCAGGGAACTGATTGAACCAACGTTTCAACTGAAACGCCCACATCACGTGCTATTTTCCTGAGAAGTGGCGGTGAAATGTCACGTCCCTTGTGAAACGGGACCGTCGTGCCACGTCCATCCGGGTGCCGAAACTGTTTGTGCGAACCGCGTTGGCGCACTTCAACAAACCCAAGCGCCTCCAAGGCTTGCACGACTTCCAAGGGTTTCAGAACCGGCACCCCACCGCTCACGACACGCCCAACGATTGAATGCCGACGAACTCCGATTCCAGTTCTGGTTCGCCGTCTTCCAATAGCATCGCAACCACTTCACGCATGTTGTCCGTCAACTCGTCGAGCGTCTCGGCCTGAGAGTGCGCGCCGGGCCATCCCGGTACGGACCCGATGTACAAGCCTGTTACCGCATCCCGCTCCACCACGACTGTGTAAGTCTTCATGATTGTTCTCGTCTATTTGCTCATCAGGTGCCAACATCAGTCGCACTACAAAATGTACTTACTCAGGTCTTCTTTTTGCGTGATGGCGCCGATCTTTTCGTGGACGAGTTTGCCGTCGATGACGACGCGCTTTTCGGCGAGGTCGGGACCGTGGAAGCTGACGTCTTCGACGACTCGTTCGAGGATGGTGTGGAGGCGGCGGGCGCCGATGTTTTGGGTGGTGCGGTTCACTTCAAACGCGAGGTCGGCGAGGGCTTCCACGCCATCGGTGGTGAATTCCAAATCGACCCCTTCGGTGCGGAGAAGTTCGGAGTATTGCTTCGTCAGGGCGTGTTTGGGTTCGGTCAGGATGCGTAGGAAATCGTCGCGGGTCAGGTCGGTCAGTTCGACACGAATCGGGAAGCGGCCTTGCAGTTCCGGCATGAGGTCCGACGGCTTCGCGGTGTGGAACGCACCGGCGGCGATGAACAGGATGTGATCGGTCCTCACCGGGCCGTGCCGGGTGTTCACGGTCGTCCCTTCGACCACCGGCAACAGGTCGCGCTGCACGCCCTGCCGCGACACATCCGGCCCGGACGACCCCGATTGGGCGGTGCAGATTTTGTCGATCTCGTCCAGAAAGATGATGCCGTGGTTCTCGACCAAATCGACGGCTTGCTCCGCAACGGCGGCCCGGTCGATGAGGGCTTCGGACTCCTGTTCCAGCAGGAATTTCCGCGCATCCCGGACCGTCACTTGGCGTGGCGGCGCGTTACGCGGCATGATCTTCTCGAACATGTTTTGCAAATCGACATCCATGTTCTCCATGCCCAGGTTGGAGAAGATTTGCACCGGCCCAGCCCGTTGTTCGACGGCAAGTTCGACCAGACTCTCTTCCATCTCGCCGGCGATCAGCCGTACCTTGATCTTCTCCCGTGTGCGTTGCCGACGTTCTTGTTCTTCGGTTTCGGCTTCGGTCACCGCTTCGGGTTCCCACGGCGTCGGGGACTTCGGCGTCGGCAGGAGCAAATCGACAAGCCGCTCCGTCACTTTCTCTGCTGCTTTTTCTTGGACCTGCTCCTTGACCCGCACTTTCACAATGCCGATGGCCGAGTCCGTCAGGTCGCGGATCATGCTCTCAACGTCCCGGCCCACGTACCCGACTTCCGTGAACTTGGTGGCTTCGACTTTGAGAAACGGAGCGCCAACCAGTTGCGCCAACCGCCGAGCAATCTCCGTTTTGCCGACCCCGGTTGGCCCGATGAGAATGATGTTCTTCGGCGTGATGTCCTTGCGCAAATCCGCCGGCAGTTGTTGCCGCCGCCACCGATTGCGAATCGCCACCGCCACGGCTTTCTTAGCATCGTGCTGCCCGACAATGTACCGATCCAATTCCGCGACAATCTCCCGCGGAGTCATGCACTCAGCCATTACGGACTCTCCGGGATGGTGGGTTACGCACTGAGTTTCTCACGCAGAGGCGCAGAGACGCAGTTAAGGATAAACAAAATCTCTTGTTGCGATTTTCTCTGCGTCTCTGCGCCTCTGCGTGAGGAACTGGTTTTAGTCACGGCAGTTCCACCACTTCGATGTTGCGGTTGGTGTAGATGCACAGGTCACCGGCGATTTCGAGGGAAGCCCGGACGATTTCGCCGGGCTTCATTTGGGTGTGTTGGCTGAGCGCGCGGGCGGCGGCCAGCGCGTAGGGGCCGCCGGAGCCGATGGCCAGGATGTTATCCGTCGGGGCGATCACGTCCCCGGTGCCGCTCAGTAGAAGCAGGTTCTCGCGGTCGAGGACAATCAACATGGCTTCCAGGCGACGCAACACCCGGTCGGTTCGCCACTCTTTGGCTAATTCCGTGGCAGCACGCGGGACCGAACCTTGGTGGTCGCGCAACTTCGCCTCGAAGCGTTCAAGTAACGCAAACGCATCGGCAGCGGCACCGGCGAACCCGGTCAGGACTTTGCCGTCGTACAGTCGGCGGATTTTGCGCGCGTCCGCTTTCATCACGATGTTGCCCAGGGTAACTTGCCCGTCCCCACCGATCGCAACCCCGGCAGGGGTTCGGACGGCAACGATCGTGGTGGCGTGAATCCGTTTCACGTGAAAGATTCTCCAACGGGATGCGAATAACCGAGTGCAACACCGACATGATACCGGACCGCTGGCCTGCTGGTCATGACTATGCGGGCAGTTCCGCTATGAAATTGGCACACTGGGCACAAGATACGGTAGAATACGGTAACTGAATTCTCGGAACTGTCAGACCTTCGACTCCAACACCCCGTTAGGGAAGGAGAGCCTGTGATGAATACGACGATGTCTAAATTGGTTCTACTGGTTGCACTGCTGATCGGGGGGTTCACCACCCCGACGGTGGCCTCGGCAAGCGAACCCGGTGTTTTGAAGATCGACGACAACGGTAGCGTCTTCACGACGGACGGCATTAAGAAGGCGGAAGACAAGTTCAGTAGCACGTCGTTCAAGTCGCCGACGATTTTGAACGTCGTGACCTACGGGAAGATCCCAGACGGTCAACGCGCGGCGTTCGAGAAGACCAAAGGCGACGATGTTGCCAAGAAACGGTTCTTCGGTGAGTGGGTCCGCGATCTAGCCACGTCGCACCGAACGCGCGGGATTTTCGTACTCATTAGTATGGAAGGCACCCACATCCGGGCGATCGACGATCGCCAAACGGATGCCAAGCGACACTTCGACGACGCCGACTTGCGGACACTCGAAAAGAAACTGATTGAGGGCTTCAAAGCCGGGTTCAAAGAAACGGACCCCGCGTTGAAGAAAGTCCAATTCGATGCTGCCCTCCTGGACGGCACGAGTTTTGTGATCGAGCAGTTGCAGAATACGTCTGCGACAGGTTCAACCTCGACGAAAAAAGTCTCAACCAGTAACACGTCCGAAACGGGCGGGAGCAACATCATGAGCTATGTTTGCATCGGGATCGTGGCTTTGTTGGGCGTCTGGATCGTCATCGGTTTGGTCCGCATGATGACGGGTGGGGGCGGCGGCGGGGGCGGCGGTTACGGCGGGGGTGGTTACGGCGGCGGCGGCGGCGGGTTCATGTCGAGTATGCTCGGTGGCATGTTCGGCGCCGCAGCCGGGATGTACCTGTACGACAGCTTCGCGGGCGGCAGCCATTCCTCCAATGCACAAGCTTCGGATACCAGTGGTAACACGACCAGCGACGGCGGAGCCGGAGACTATTCCGGCGGTGGCGACGGCGGTGGCGGCGACTTCGGCGGCGGGGACACCGGCGGGAACGACTTCGGTGGCGGCGGGGATACCGGCGGTGGGGACTTCGGTGGTGGTGGTGGAGACTTCGGCGGCGGCGGCGATTTCGGTGGTGGGGACACTGGCGGCGGCGATTGGTAGTGACGGATTCGCCGGTTTGATGGTACGATTTCCGACCCTCCCCTGGCTTTGGGGGAGGGTTCTGTATTCACCGAGTGACAAGTGTGACAAGTGTGACAAGTGTGACGATGGCGACCGCCCTTTCGGCTCCTGCGTTGCGTGCCGTGCGATTGGTTCGCACGTTCGGCGATGGCGCGCAACAACGGGTCGCTTTGCGCTCAGTCAGCTTCGATCTGTTTCCAGGACAATTAGCCTTGCTGATGGGGCCATCTGGTAGTGGCAAGTCCACGTTACTCGCGGTCCTATCCGGGTTGTTGAACCCGGACTC